>JAXJTR010000080.1:0-2439 GCA_036309465.1 Acutalibacteraceae bacterium | reverse complement strand
CTTCGGTTTTTATCTCTATTCGGAGACTGTCTCGAGTTTTCTTTAATAATCGCACACATCGCTTGAAATCGACTCACAGGCCGCAACAGGGACGATAGGGTCGACATTGACGAAAGAATTTACACACCCATTAATATCGTCCTTAACGTCACTATCGTCACTTTCAGCACGATAGCTGATACTTAATCCTCGTTTTCCGTTGCTACGGTATGACTTGAAATATATTCCGTTATCTTCAAGCTCATATCTCCATTTGTTCATCAATCGTTTTAGTGCCTTTGCAGAGATTTCTTTACAGCAGAAGCAATTAAATTCATCTGTAAAATCTGTATTAGTGCCTTTGAATAACCTTTTGTGTTCCATAAACTCAATAAGTAACTTCATTTCTTCGGGCAACAACATATCAGGATTTTCAGAGCTATCTGATATGATATTCCAAGAGCAATCATCTTTATTAAAATTTAATTCAAGCTCACGATATTCTATATCTCTGCCTGTGCAAATCATAGTCGCATTATTCTGGCTACGTTTGCTTTTATCGAGTGTGAAAATTGTATCTACACCACCTGCAATACCGTTTGTACCTGACAGCTTATTGAGTGGATCCTTGTCATCTAGCTTACGCATATGGTGTACAAGCAGAATAGCAATTTGTAATTCATCAGCTATCTTTTTGATAGCTTCAATTTCTTTGTAGTCACTTGCATAGCTTGTGTCCTTTGAACTTTGTCTAACCATTTGCAAGGTATCAATTACAATCAGTACTGTATCTCTATGCTCTTTGACAAAATTTTTAATCTGTTCTTCAAGTCCGTCAGCAAGTGAACAACAGGAAGTAACAAAGTAAACATCCCTTGTAACCTCATCTGTGATAGTTAACAGTCTTTCCTGAATCCTGCTGTGATTATCTTCAAGACATAGATACAAAGTAGTACCTTGCGTAGTTTTAAAGCTCCAGATACTTTCACCTTTTGCAATCTTTACACACCAATCAAGCATTAACCAAGACTTACCTATCTTTGGTGCTCCTGCGATAATTGCAAGTCCCTGTGGAAGTAAACCTTTGATTATAAATTTGGTGCTCGGTATATCCATATCAAGCAAGGTTTCTCCATCTATGGCTTCAAATTTCTTTTCATTTTCCAATTCGAGTATGTTTTCTCCTTTAATTTAATAATTATCTTTACTTGAACTTAAAGACAATCATAATTTCATCAGCTCCTTTTGCCTTCAATATATAAATGCGTGATTTTTTAAGAAAAACAGAAAAGTAAGTGACAATGATTTTTCCTTTCCTACGATGTTGTGATTTTTATATCCGTGTGATATACTTTAACAGGAGTTGATATTATGGATTGGATAAACCATATGCTAAATAAAGTGAATACAACTGAACCTTTTACTGTAACCTACAAGAAAGACAAGTTTATAATTAACAACAAAGTATATCCCATTGGCTATACAAGTTTTCTTGTTATGAATGAGGACTGCCGATTCATAGATGTAAAAGATTTTGAAGATCTAAAAGCTTTTGCAGAAGAACTATCAAAGAATGATTTTGACAGAAAGAAATTTTTAGAATATCACAACAGAATAAATGAATCTATTGATGTACTAAGTCATTATGAGGTCTTTAAACTTATAGGAATTGAGGAGTATAAAAAGAAAATTGATAACCTGTTTACAGAAGATAAAATCAAGAGTTATGAAGAAGATAATCAATTGGAACAGAATGGATATAAGATAGAGAATTTTGAAAAGTTAGATGAGCTAATAAAAGTAAATATTGATTTGAAAAATGCTTTTAAGGTTGGAGGATTAATTTTTTCATCAGTACAGGAACTTGTTAGATATTCTTGTGCTGTTTTTCAGCTGACAAATAAAATTGTAAAAAATAACGCTCGCACCAAGAGTGAACTGGCAGAAGCGTTTAACGATTTTCTTAATGACCCATATATGAGTTTTTTATTTATGGACGAACCTTTCAGCACAAGAGCAACTATTACTCCTGTTGTGGAAACTGAGAACGGCATTAGCACAATCTACAGAAGAGCTTATTATAGTAATCTAAAAGACTTTCTTATGACTGATTTGTTTGAAGGATATATCAATGGTCATTATCTTTGGAGATGTGATATCTGCGACAGACATTTCTTTATGACAACAGCACATAACCAACTGTATTGCAGTACTCCAAATCCAAAATACGGTGTGCCTTGCTCGTATGTTGCAAAGCATCCTGAAATTACCAAGAGAAAAATGGCAAAGCAAAGAAAATCTGATAGTCCTTACTATGTTCTGTGGCATAAGAGAAACAGTTCGATACGCAAAAATAAAAGCCTCGGCAAATACAATGAAGATGTATCAGCCAAGGCTAAAAAGTTGATTGATGATAAATTTGAGAGGGCACAGTTTGATTTTGAATATGCTGAAAATCAG
>JAXJTR010000079.1:0-44898 GCA_036309465.1 Acutalibacteraceae bacterium | reverse complement strand
GTATAACTACGGTACAGTTTATACAGCAGGCGTGGTTGTTAACGACAAATCAACCAAAACCCTATCAAGCAAATACACAACTCCAGTAACCCTAAACGCAACTGGCGGTACCTACAAATTTGCTTTCAATAAGGAAACTGGTGCTTTAACAGTGTCACAATTGACATAATTTATTAGTTGTATTTTAGCTTGTTTTATTTGTAATGTTAAGAGAAAGAAATATTATTTTTCTGTTCTCTACTTTGATTTTTAGTTTTAAAAATTTATTTGGTTTTTGCATTGAATTATTTATATTTGAGTTTCCTATTCAAAATAATTTTATGTAAAAATAGTTTAAGGCATATTTTGATCTCCTAAAAATGTTAATGTTATAACATTTCATTTTACAGGATTTTCAAAATATGCCTTGTTTACATATACTATTTATATTAATTTGTTATTTTGCATGAATGTTTATGTATTCTGCTTTTAATTTTGAATATAATATTTTTTGGCTACTATATAATCCATAATATCCACTTAGCATATAGCTTACAGCACAACCTACAGCAAAAAGAATAACACCGTTTGCTCCGAAGATTTCTATGCTTAATATAATTGATGCAACAGGGCAGTTTACAACTCCACAAAACATACAAATTAACCCTAAACTTGCACCAAATGCAGGATTAAGACCAATAAGACCGCCAAGTACACAACCAAATGTAGAACCAATAAATAGCGTAGGAACAATTTCTCCGCCCTTATAACCAAAACCTATTGTTACACAAGTAAAAATAATTTTTAGCAAAAATGCTTCAGGTTTTGCATAGCCATTAATAGCGTCTGTTATTATGTGTGACCCTGCTCCATTATAATCACGACAATTCACTAAAAATGTTAAAGCTATTATAATAATTCCGCCTACAATAATTCTGTGGTAATCATTCTTTAAAAGCTTTTTAGCATATTCGTGGGTTTTACGCATTGCAACACAAAATAGTATACTAACAGTTGCACAGGCAGCAGCTAGTCCTATTACTTGCACTAGAGATATAGGGCTAAGTTGTGGTATTGATTTATCAATATTAAATCTAAATGGTGCAGACCCAAGCTGTATTGAAATAAAATAGGATACAACAGAGGCTGTTAAGCATGGCATAAGTGCAGAATAATAAGCAACACCAACGCTAATAACCTCAAGAGCGAAAAACGCAGCAGCTATAGGAGTGCCGAAAAGAGAAGAAAAAAGACCACTCATTCCGCACATAAGTGCTATGTGCATATCGCTTTCATCTAGCTTGAAAATTTTACCTACCACTGTACCAAGACTACCACCAAGCTGTAACGCAGCACCTTCTCTGCCTGACGAACCACCTGTTAGATGGGTTAGAACAGAGCTTATAAAAATTAGGGGAGCAACAGCATAGGGTACATGATTTTTACTACGAACCGATTCTATAACACAGTTTGTTCCTAAATCATTTTCTACCTTTAATAGGTTATATAAGAATACAATAATAACACCTGCTAAAGGCATAAATAATACTAAATACCACAGAGAGCCTTCAAGTTGATTTGCAGATTTAATACAAATACTAAAGGCAGTGCCTATTCCACCACCGATAATTCCTGTAATTGATGCAATAAAAGCCCATTTAAAAAATGTTTTTACATACTGAAAAGCAGATTTTATTTTATAAACTATAAGTTTTTTCAAATTAATCACATCCTTTGCAGTATATTTTACCATATTTTTGTTGTATTTACAAATATCTTTTATTAATCTAAAATTTATGTTAAATATAATAAAAAATTAAAGGCGATACTGCATAAGTTTGTTATGACTTTTTTGCAGTATCGTCTTAGTTACTAAATTGTTATTCTTAATATTGTGCTATTATTTGTTTATTTTTTTCATACAGTCGCAATACTCACATACCAAATATTCACCTTTTTTTCTGAACTCTTTTGGCATATAAGGTTCTGTATGTGTTATGCACTTAGGGTTTGCACAACCACTTTCGTCAATAACTGTTTTACCTTTTGCGTAGGTATATTTTGCACCCTGAAGCAACAAAAGTATCAGTGCCATTCTGGCGTACATACCATATACGGTTTGTTTGAAATATACACATCTTGGGTCGTCGTCACATTCTACAGTTATCTCGTCAACTCTTGGTAGTGGGTGTAAAACCTTTAGGTCAGGTTTACCTAAAGATAGTTTTTCACTATCTAAAACAAATACACCCTTTTGAGCTAGATATTCTTCTTCACTTGCAAAGCGTTCGCCCTGTATACGTGTCATATACAATACATCTAAATCAGGAATAGCCTCTTGTAATGTAGCTATCTCTTCGTACTCACATTCCTGCTCGTCCATAATATCTTTAATATATTGTGGTATTCCAAGCTCTTTTGTAGAGATTAATACAAACTTATTACCTTCAAAGTGTGACATTGTTTTTATTAAAGAATGTACAGTTCTACCGTTTTTAAGGTCACCGCATAAACCAATAGTAAGGTGATTTAGTCGACCCTTTTCTTTATGTAGAGTAACAAGGTCTGTTAATGTTTGTGTTGGGTGTAAATGTCCACCATCGCCTGCATTTATAACAGGAACAGAGCTATACAAAGAAGTACCTTTGGCACTACCTTCAAGAGGATTTCTCATTGCGATAATATCGGCATAACCACTTACAACTGTTATAGTGTCCTTTAAGCTTTCTCCTTTAGAAACAGATGAGTTCATAGGATTATCAAAGCCAATAACAGAGCCACCTAATCTTAGCATTGCGGTTTGAAAACTCATTTGTGTTCGTGTGCTTGGTTCGTAAAACAACGTACCCATAATTTTACCCTTACAAGCTTCACTGTAATCCTGTGGGTTTTCCATTATCTTTTCAGCTAAACGAATAACCTCTTGTAAATCGGTAAACGAAAGTAACTCAAGGTCTATAATATGATTTAACATTAAAAGCACCCCTTATTTTATTAGCGTAAATACAAATATTCACCTTAGTTAAGATAACATATCCTAAAACTATAGTCAAGTTTCATTTTACATTCTATAAATATTATTTTTGATTATAAAGTAAATTAAAGGGGAATAATAACTGAATATTTGCCTATTATTAGATGAGTTTAAATATTTTTATTAAGAAATTGTTTATGCTTGTAAAATATATAAGCTTTTAATTTTCGGATAATATTTAGATAAATAAGATATGTAAAAAATTCTACATATTATTTCTAAATCTTTACAATTTATTTATTGTGAAATTTAATTGTAAGTGCTATAATTGTAAGGATTATTAAGTGTAAGGAGAGCAAAAATGGATGATAAAAATGTTGTAAGATTTACCCCTGATCCCGATATAGGATTAACCGACGAACAAGTAAGAAAAAGGATAGACGACGGTGATTATAATAAAGCAAGCAGTTTAAAAACCAAGTCTTTTCCTGCTATTTTGCGTGATAATGTATGCACCTTATTTAACCTTATAAATGTTCTGTTAGCTATTGCTGTACTTTTAGTTGGTTCATATAAGAATATGTTGTTTATGCTTATTATTGTTATTAATGCACTAATAGGCACAGTTCAAGAAATAAGAGCAAAAAAGACAATAGATAAATTGTCTATTGTAAATGAGGAAAAAATAAAGGCTATTCGTAATGGAAAAAATGTGGACATAGGCATAAACGACATTGTACTTGATGATATTTTCTGTTTATCGCAGGGTCAACAGGTGCCTACTGATTGTATTGTTGTTGAGGGTAGCTGTGAGGCTAATGAATCATTACTCACAGGCGAGTCTGATGCTGTTTTTAAAGAAATAGGCGACACCCTTATTTCAGGTAGCTTTATTGTTAGTGGTAAATGTACTGTTAAAGCGGACAAAGTAGGCGAGGAGAACTACGCTTCTAAGGTGTTTAGTGGTGCTAAATATGTAAAAAAAATTGACTCAAAAATAATGAAATCTCTAAACTTTATAATAAAAACAATGTCAATAGTAATTGTGCCTGTGGGATTGTTATTGTTTTGGAGACAATTTATGGCTACCAATTATACTGATTTGCAAGAGGCAGTTGTAAGCACAGTAGCCGCATTAGTTGGAATGATACCAGAGGGACTTATACTTCTTACAAGTACCGTGCTTGCAGTTGGTGTTATAAGACTTTCTAAACAAAAAGTATTGGTACAAGAAATGTACTGCATAGAAACCCTTGCACGTGTAGATGTGCTGTGTTTAGATAAAACTGGAACAATAACAGAGGGTTGTATGGTGGTAGAGAGTACACATACAGTAGAGGGTATTAATACCTCACAGCTTGATAATATTCTTAATGCAATAGCAAAATATACCCCTGACAGTAACCCTACAATAAACGCTGTTAAAGATAAATACATAGGAGAAACAACTCTTAAAGCGAATCATTGTGTTGCTTTTTCTTCTGATAAAAAGTGGTCAGGAATTAATTTTGGTGCAGATGGTTCTTATGTTATGGGTGCCGAGGAATTTTTATTTAATGGTAAAAATTCTAAAATTCAACAGCTTGCAAAAAATGTTCCTGTAGGTTATAGAGTTCTTACATTGGCACATTCTGATAATGATTTTAACGGTAGAGAACTTCCATATAACCTACAACCTATAGGAGTAATTGTGTTTAAGGATAAAATTCGTAAAGAGGCAAAGGCTACTTTGGAATATTTCGATAAGCAGGGTGTAGACCTAAAGGTAATTTCAGGTGACAATGTAGATACTGTTTCTGCTATAGCTAAAGAGGCAGGACTTAAAAATTCTGATAAAGTAGTAGATGCTTCCACTTTAAAAACAGACGAAGATATTTATAATGCAGTGGAAAAATATTCTGTTTTCGGCAGAGTTACTCCAAAGCAAAAACTACAAATGGTACAGGCTATAAAATCTCATGGTCATACTGTTGCAATGACAGGTGACGGTGTAAACGATGTACTTGCATTAAAAGAAGCGGATTGTTCAATAGCTATGGCAAGCGGTAGTGAAGCGGCACGATGTGTTTCTCAGCTGGTATTATTAGATTCTAACTTTGCATCAATGCCTAAGGTAGTAGCAGAGGGTAGACGCTCTATTAATAATATACAGCGTTCAGCTTCACTATTTTTGGTAAAGACTATATTTTCAACCTTACTTGCAGTGATTTTTGTGTTTTATGGTGCAAGCTATCCATTCCAGCCTATACAAATGACTTTAATAAGTGCTTTCTGTATCGGCTTTCCATCTTTTGTACTTGCACTTGAACCAAATGAAAACCGAATTAAAGGCAACTTTTTGCAAAATATTCTTATGCGAGCCATTCCCGGTGGTGTAACTGTTGCTTTATCGGTAGTTATGGTAACCGTAGTAGGTAGTATATTTAATTTACCTGATATGTTTATATCAACTTTGGCTGTTGCTGTTACCTCGGTGGTAGGTTTAACTGTAATTTTTAAAACAAGTTATCCATTTAATCCTATACGCTCAATTATGTTTGCTATATGTATAGCTGGTGTGGGATTAGGTATAACCTGTTCTAAATGGTTATGCGAAACCAAGCTTCATATTGAAAATCTTTTTGGTTTTATAGATATGAATATGGAGTTTGCTTTATATTTTGCAATTTGTTCTGTTGTTGCTTTGGCTATATTTATTAGCTGTGACAGATTATTCCATATAATGACTAAGAGTAACAGCAAAATAATGCAAAAATTAAATAAGCGTTAATAGAAACATTTTTAGATAGTTTTATAAAAGCAGTATGCACATTTTGGATTGTGTATACTGCTTTTTTTATTTCCTTATTGTAATGTTCAAACATAATTTTCCAAAACAAATGTTTGCAAATCTCTTGTGTTTTAAGAACAAATGTTTTATAATAAAATAAAAACATTTGTTCGAGGAATGGTGTATATGAACAGAACTATACTACACAGTGATTGCAACAGCTTTTATGCTTCTGTAGAAATGGCATTAAATCCTACATTAAAGGGCAAAGCTGTAGCAGTAAGCGGAAATCCTGAGCAACGCCACGGAATAATACTTACAAAAAGTCACGAAGCTAAGCAGTATGGTGTAAAAACAGGTGAGCCTATATGGCAGGCTAAACAAAAATGTCCTCATCTTATAACATTACCGCCTAATTTTAAGGAATATATTCAATACTCAAAATGGGCAAGAGAAATTTATTATGATTATACAGATATGATAGAGCCTTTTGGTTTAGATGAGGCCTGGCTTGATGTTACAGGTAGCAAAACTTTATTTGGCAACGGTGTGGAGATAGCCAATAAGATAAGTAACCGCATAAAAAAAGAGTTAGATATAACTGTAAGTATAGGTGTAAGCTATAATAAGATTTTTGCAAAGCTTGGTAGCGACTATAAAAAACCCGATGCCATAACCTACATAGGTAAGGAAAATTATAAGGATATAATATGGAATTTACCGGCTGAGGATTTACTTTATGTAGGAAGGTCAACTAAAAATAAGCTTAACAAACTTGGTATATTTACAATAGGACAAATAGCTGATTGCCCTTTGAAAATTCTTAAAAGTAATCTTGGCAAATGGGGAGAAATACTTTATATTTTCGCAAATGGATACGATACCTCGCCTGTTGCAGAATACAACTCTACAGTGCCTGTAAAATCAATAGGAAATTCCACCACCACACCAAGAGATTTGAATAATTATGAAGATGTAAAAATAGTTGTTGGTGTATTGGCAGACAGTGTATCTCGCAGAATGAGAGAACAAGGTCTTATGTGTGGGGTGGTAAGTATATCTGTGCGTGATACAAGTCTGTTTTCCTTTACCAGACAACAAAAATTACTTACAAACACAGATATTACTTCGGAGATTATAGACACAGCTATGAAGCTTTTTACAGATAACTATAGTTGGCATTTACCAATAAGAAGTATGGGTATATCTGTTACAGATTTGTGCTGTAAAGGTAATGGCTTGCAATTTAGTTTATTTGACGATTGCAAAGACCGATTACGAAAGGAAGCTCTTGACCGTACTACCGATAGCTTAAAAGAACGCTTTGGCAATTATATTATAAACCCTGCACTTATGTTAAAAGATAAAGCACTATCAGGCTTTAACCCAAAGGCAGACCACACTGTACACCCTGTAGGTTATAGAGGAATATAGAAAAAATCAAGTCGAAATTGTGGATTGTTTAAAAAATGAAAATTGAAGTAAATAAAACAAAAGTAAGAAAATAAAAAATCAAATCTTCTACAACCATTTGCGATACTATGGTTTGCTTTGTTTTTTGTGTAACACATCTATTGTAAACCTACACAAATAACTATCCCTTTTATTAATTTTTCTTGATTTTTTTTTATCTAGGTATTAAACTATACTATATATGTAAAGTAGATGAGGTGGGGAAAATGGCAGATTCCTTGATGACTAGGATAGAAACAAAAATGTCTGACTTTTCTAAGGGTCAAAAGCTTATTGCTAAATATATTCAAACAGAGTACGGTCAAGCAGCTTTTATGACAGCGGCAAAGCTTGGGGAAATCGTGGGTGTAAGCGAATCAACCGTAGTGCGTTTTGCTACTGAGCTTGGATATAGTGGTTATCCTAAAATGCAACAGGCAATGCAAGAGATGATACGAGATAAGCTTACATCTTATCAAAGAATAGAGGTTACTCAGGCACGTATAGCCAATAGTAGTGTTATTGATTATGTACTTAACAGTGATATTGATAATATTAAGCAAACAATAGAGGAAACTTCACGAGAAGATTTTAAAAATGCAGTTACTGCAATTTGTAATGCCCAAACTATATATATTTATGCTCTTAGAAGCTCATCTTCATTAGCTAACTTTTTAGGTTATTATCTTAATCTGATTTTTGGAAATGTAAAGGTTATTGCAACAGCTGATAAGGCACGATTGTATGAAGAGTTTAACAGAATAAATGAAAATGATGTTATGATTGGTATAACTTTCCCTCGTTATTCTCATCATGCTGCCAATGCAATGAAATTTGCAATGGATAGAAACGCAAAGGTTATAGCTTTAACAGATAGTATGAATTCTCCAATAGCACAGGTGGCAAATTATGTGTTATTGGCAAGAAGCGATATGGCTACAATTGTAGACTCTTTGGTTGCTCCCCTTAGCCTTATAAATGCTTTAGTAGTTGCAACAGTTATAGAGAGAAAATCTGATGTGATAAAAACATTTAAGGATTTAGAGCGTATATGGTATAACTATGGTGTATATAATCACGACCCTAACGAGGTTTTGAATGTACTAACAGGAAATATAATTCCGGAGGATAATGATTGATGACTCCAACTAAGATAATTGTTATAGGTGCCGGTGCAGCTGGTATGATATCTGCCGGTTTTGCAGGATATTATGGTGCACAGGTTACTATATTTGAGAAAAATAACAGAGTAGGCAGAAAAATAATGATAACAGGTAAGGGTAGATGTAATGTTACTAACAACTGTGATGTAAACACATTTATTTCAAATGTTCCTACAAATGGAAGATTTTTGTATAGTGCTATAAATACCTTTACTACTGACGATACCATATCTTTTTTTGAAGATAGGGGAGTACAACTAAAAACAGAGCGTGGTAACAGGGTTTTTCCTGTTTCGGATAAAGCTGTTGATATTGTGGATTGTCTAAATAGTTTTATAAACGACAATAATGTAACTATTGTAAATGATGATGTTAAATCCTTAATAATTGAGGATAATAAGGTAAAAGGTGTAAATACAGAAAGTGGTAAAAAATATTATTGTGATAAGGTAATTGTAGCAACAGGGGGTAAATCATATCCATTAACAGGCTCAACAGGAGCAGGCTACAATTTTGCAAGACAGGCAGGGCATACGGTGGTTACTCCAAAACCTTCTCTTGTTCCTATAACATCGCCAGATACTACTTGCAAGGACTTACAAGGGCTTTCTTTACGCAATGTATCTTTGTCTGTTATAGATAAAAACAGTAATAAAGAGCTTTACAGCGATTTTGGAGAAATGCTGTTTACTCATTTTGGAGTTAGCGGACCTATTATTTTAAGCTCCTCAGCACATATAAGGGGTAAAAATATTACAGATTATTATTTATCAATAGATTTAAAGCCAGCTTTAACAGATAAACAGCTTGATGCAAGAATTTTGCGAGATTTTGAAATGTTCATAAACAAGGATATTCAAAATTCACTTAATAAGCTTCTTCCAAATAAGATTATCCCTGTTGTTTTGCAAAAGGCAGAAATACCTTTCGATACAAAATGTAATTCTATTACAAAAGAACAAAGAAACTCTCTTGTTAACACAATAAAGCATTTTACAGTTAACATTAATGGTTTTAGACCTATTGAAGAGGCTATTGTCACATCTGGTGGTGTGTGCACTAAAGAGATTAACCCTAAAACTATGGAATCAAAACTTTGCAGTGGGTTATATTTTGCAGGCGAGGTAATAGATGTAGATGCTTATACAGGCGGTTTTAATTTACAAATAGCCTTTAGTACAGGTTATCTTGCAGGTGTAAGCAGTGCCTGTGACTATTAATATATAAGGAGATTTATTTTATGGAAGCAATAGCAATAGATGGCCCTGCAGGAGCAGGCAAAAGCACAATAGCAAAAACAGTTTCTAAGGAGATGTCTTATATTTATGTTGATACAGGTGCCCTTTACCGTTCAATAGCACTTAGTCTGCTTAATAATAAAGTAGATATAAAAAATATAGATGATGTTAAGACACTTTTAGAAAAAACAAAAATTGAAATAAAATTTGTTAATGGTGAGCAAAGAGTATTTTTAAACGGAGAAGATGTATCTGAAAAAATAAGAACAACAGAGGTTTCTATGATGGCATCAGCATCTTCTGCTATACCTGAGGTAAGAGCCTTTTTATTAGAGCTTCAACGCAGTATAGCAAGAGAAAATAATGTTATTATGGACGGCAGAGATATTGGTACAGTTGTGCTTCCAGATGCTCAGGTTAAAATATTTTTAACTGCTTCTGCTGAATGTAGAGCAAAAAGAAGATATAACGATTATATTCTTACAGGTAACACAGATGAAAGTTATGAAAAAATACTTGCAGATATAAAAGAAAGAGATTATAACGATTCTCACAGAGCCATTGCACCTTTAAAGCCAGCCGAGGATTCTGTAGTTATAGATACTTCTAACGATACATTGGAAGAATCTGTACAGCGTATTATATCAACTGTTAATAGTATACTAAATAAATAATCGGAGGGCACCATTATGGCAAAACAAAGCACTTGGCTTTATACAGTAGCCACAGTTGTTTTAAAACCTGTGATTTCTGCTTTGTATAGAGTAAAATTCAGAAATAAAGATAATATCCCTGAAACAGGGGGATATTTAATTGTGAGCAATCACTTGTCATATTTAGACCCAATATTGTTAGGTATAGGTCAGAAAAAACGTAAGCTTAGATTTATGGCAAAATCGGAGCTATTTAAAAATAAATTATTTGGTAAGCTTATAACAAGTCTAGGTGCATTTCCTGTTGTAAGGGGAGACGGAGCTAACCAAGAAGCTGTTGCCACAGGAGAAGATATTTTGAGAAATGGCGGAGTTATGACTATTTTCTTTGAGGGTAAAAGGTCTAAAACAGGTGAGTTTTTGCGTCCTCGTTCAGGTGCGGCAATGATAGCCTACGCAACAAATACCCCTGTTGTTCCTGCCTGTATAACACCACAAAAAAAGCTAATGAAGCCATTTTCTAAAACAAGAGTTACCTTTGGCGAGCCTATTACTCCACAAGAGCTTGGATTAATAACAGGTAGCCCAACCGAGTTGCGTCAGGCATCTAAGATAATTATGGGCAAGCTGGAAGAAATGCGAGCAACAGAGGAGTTTTAATCAATTATGAAAAGAAAAATTACCCTTGCAAAAACAGCAGGATTTTGTTTTGGTGTTGACAGAGCTGTTAATATGGTATATAAACTTACAGAAAGTCAGCAAATTTGTACTTTAGGTCCAATTATCCATAATATAGAAATGGTAAATGAGCTTGAAAACAAAGGCGTAACCATAATTAATAGTCCTAACGAGGTTACAGATAACCGCACTGTTGTTATTCGTGCACACGGAGTACCACGCAGTGTATATGATGAAATGAGAAGTCTTGGCTTGAATTTTGCTGATGCAACCTGTCCTTTTGTTATGAAAATTCATAGAATAGTGGAAAAAGCTGGCTTGAATAATTCTACTGTTCTTATTATAGGTGACACAAATCATCCTGAGGTAAAAGGTATAGAAGGACATTGCACCGGAAAGTTCTATACACTAAAAAATCATATAGAGGTAAGCGACTTACTTGAAAATAATAAAGAACTGAACAAAAACGCTGTTACAGTTGTATCTCAAACCACATTTGATGTATCTGAATGGAAAAAAAGTTCAGAAATTATCAAAAAACTATGTACAAATGCAATGATTTTTGATACAATATGTAATGCGACGACAGAACGACAAGAAGAGGCAAGGATTTTGGCTGAAAAGTCAGACCTAATGATAGTCATTGGTGACAAGAAAAGCTCTAACACTTGTAAGTTATATGATATATGCAAGCGTGTTTGCGATAAAACCTATTTGGTTGCAACTTATAAAGAGCTTTCAGCTATAGATTTTTCTAATGCTTGTAATATTGGCGTTACAGCAGGGGCTTCTGCACCTGCTAAGATAATAAAGGAGGTACTGGATACAATGACAGAGAAATTAGTTAATTCCAGTGAGGAAATGGACTTTGCAGCAATGCTAGAGGAGCATATGCAGAGCTTTAATACAGACGGGAGGGTACAAGGCGTAGTCGAGAGAGTAACACCTAGTGAGATTTTTGTAGATGTAGGCAGAAAACAGGCTGGCGTTATTAAGCTAAACGAGCTAACAGATGATCCAAACGCTAAGGCAGAGGATCTTGTTAAAGTTGGCGATGTTTTAGATCTATTGATTATGCGTACAAACGACCAAGAGGGTACTATTATGCTTTCTAAGAAGCGTGTAGATGCTCAAAAAGGTTGGGACGTAATTAAGAGTGCATTAGATACTAAAGAAGTACTTACAGGTGTAGTTACCGAGATTAACAACGGTGGCGTAATCGCTGTTACAAATGGTGTTAAGGTATTTATTCCTGCATCACAGGCTACAGCTTCTCGTAGCGAGTCTACAGACAGCCTACTAAAGAAAGAAGTTAGCTTTAGAATTATCGACATTAACGAGGGCAGAAAGCGTGCAGTTGGTTCAATCCGTACAGTTCTAAACGAGGAGAGAACAAAGGCAAGAGAAGAGTTCTGGTCTGCTTGTGAAGTTGGTAAGGTATATACAGGTACAGTTAAGTCACTAACAAGCTACGGTGCTTTTGTAGATATCGGTGGCGTTGACGGTATGATTCATATTTCTGAGCTTTCTTGGAACAGAATTAAGCACCCATCAGAGGTTGTTAAGGTTGGCGATGTTGTAGAAGTATTCGTTAAGGATATTGATACAGAGAAGAACAACATTTCACTAGGCTACAAAAAGGCAGAGGACAACCCATGGGAAATCCTAAAGAACCAGTACCCAGAGGGCACAGATACTGAGGTTGAGATTGTTGGCTTAACACAGTTTGGTGCTTTTGCTAAGGTTATTCCTGGTATTGATGGTTTAATCCATATTTCTCAGATTGCTAATCGCAGAATTGAGAAGCCACAGGACGAGCTAACTGTTGGACAGAAGGTTATGGCTAAGATTACATCTATCGACTTTGATAAGAAGAGAGTAAGCCTATCAATTAGAGCTTTACTACAGGACAAAGAGCCTGTAACTGAAGCTACAGAGGCTGAAACAGACGCTGAGTAATTTATAACTATAATATTTAACCACCCGATTTTGTCGGGTGGTTTTTCTTAGTGAATAAACATTTACAAAATCTTTATTTATTTATTATAGGAATATGGTATAATTTGTGTATAATAAGATAAAGGAGAATATAAATGGAAAAGTCAAAACTGGAAAGAATAAGTCAGCTGGCTAAAAAGAAAAAAACAGAGGGCTTAACCGAACAGGAGCAACAGGAACAAAAAGAATTATATAGCGAATATATCGGAGAATTTAGAGCTAGCTTGAGAGGTCAGCTTGATAATATGATTATCCAAAACCCCGACGGTACTCAAATTCCTGTTAAAGATATGAGAAAGAATAAATAAAAAACAGGAGCATTGCAACTAATGCAATGCTCCTGTTAAGAGAATATATAAGAAGAAAAAAATGAGAAAACTTTGTTATATTGCTAACTTGTATGTTAATAATATAATACATAATTATTAATAAACTGTTAACAAAAAGGTTAAAGCATCGTAGAAAATAGACAATAACAGCTATAGAAAATTGTTAAAAATAACGAATGCTTGGAGGGTATTTTTAATAGATGGAAAAAATTGATATAAATAAAATGAGTGATGTTATAAGGGAGTATAGTGAATTTACTCAACCTTATAAAGATGCAATAAAGCTTGTTAAAATTAAACTGGAGGCACTAGACTCGGATTATGGTCACCTACATAAGCACAATCCTATTCATCAGATTATGCACAGGGTAAAATCTCTTGATAGCATTGTAAAAAAGCTTGCAAAACGTGGCATAACAATTGACCTTGAAGCGGCAAAAGAAAATTTAACCGATATTGCAGGTATTAGGGTTATTACATACTATCAGCAAGATGTGTATGAGGTAGCCAGAGCATTAAAATCTTGCCTTGATGTTGTTAAGGAATCTGATTATATAAAAAATCCAAAGGCATCAGGCTATAGAAGTTATCATTTGATAGTAGTTGTGCCTATTCATTATCTTAAAGGAATTGAATATTATCCGGTTGAGGTTCAAATTAGAACATTAACTATGGACTGTTGGGCAAGTATAGAGCACCAGTTGCATTATAAAACATTAAAAAAAGATTTTGGCGAAGATATTGCAGAAAAATTTAAAGAATATGCAGAAGAACTAAACGATTTAAGCCTTAAAATGGAGTCAATTTATATTGAACAAAACGAAAAAGATTATCAACCAACTATTGCTAGTAAGTAATTTAACATTGGCAGGAGTGTATTAAAATGATGGTTTCAACTAAGGGAAGATATGCCCTTAGAGTGCTTTTAGATTTAGCACAAAATACTAATGGTGAATATGTTTCCTTGAAAGGCATTGCAGAAAGACAAAATGTATCTATGAAATATCTTGAGTCTATAGTAGCAATACTTTCAAAGGCTGATTTTGTAGAAAGTTTAAGAGGTAAAAACGGTGGATATCGTTTAAAGAAAACCCCTGATAATTACACTATTGGTTCTATACTAAAACTAACCGAGGGTACACTTGCACCTGTAGCTTGTCTTGAAAATTGCAGTTCAGAAGAATGTGCCCACTCTGACAATTGCTTAACATTACCTTTATGGCATAAGCTTGATGATATTATCAACCAATATCTTGAAAGTGTAACCTTGGCGGACCTTATAAATAAAACTATTGATTATGATGTTCCTGCTAATAACTGATTATTTTAATCATTCATAAAATATAAAATCAAATACAAAATACGATAAATTATTCATTTTAAGAATGTTACCATTAACTGTGTAATTTCAATAAAAATATTTTCCGTTGGTTAGAATATTTTTGTTATGTGGGGGGCTTTATTAAAATGAATAATTTTATTATTAAGCAGGCAATATGTCCTAAATGCGGTGCAGATAATATGGACAAGTATAGTCTGTGTAGAAATTGCGGTGAAGTTTTATTTACAGAAAAAAATCCTGTTACCAGCGTAGCAACTTTATCAGGTTTAAACAATGCTGTAGTAAAAAACAGATTGTTGTCAGCGATGTCTTATATGGGATTTTTTGTAATTATACCGTTGTGTTGCTCTAAAAATATGAGTGTTAATAAATTTCATATTAATCAAGGGTTATCTTTATTTATATGTGAAATAGTATATTTTTTATCTTATATGATTTTAAGTATAATTTTATCTAACATAACTACTTGGCTTTATTGCCTTATGGGAGTTATGCTGTCTGTAATGGCTATATTTCTTATTTATTCAACTATAGGCATTGTAAGTGCTTTAATGAACGAAAATAGACAGCTACCGATTATAGGCAATATGCAAATTTTTAAATAGACATAAAATTGACGCAAAAAAGTGGGTACAGAACAAGCTCTGTACCCATAATTTTATCCTTTTTTTAATGACATAGACAGCTTAGTCGAAAGCTTGTCTAAACCAAATATAATATATCCTATAGCAATATTTATAATAGCAAAAGCAAGTAAAATCATAATGGTTTGGCTTACACCATTTGTTTGGTAATCAAAGAAGCTGTAAGGATACATACCACTTGAGCCAACAGGTGTTTTTAATGCTATTACTGAAATATATATATAGCTTGTATATAAAATTGCAGGTAAGCACCACACAAGAGGGAAGAAAGCTTTGTAACCACCTTTTTTATCAAATAACAGCCAATCAATAAAAATCATAATTGGTATTATGTACTTCAACTGGAGGTCGGGTGTGGCTTCTTCAAAAATTGGTATATGCCCCTTGCTAATTACAAAATGAGATATCACCATAGTAAATAAGGCTGTTACCGTAAGCATACCTTTAAGAATAGGTACAACACAGGTGTTTTCCTTTTTGGTGTCATCTATATACCACCAGTCTAAAACAGCGTAGTAAATAATTATAAACAGTGCTGTAAGCATATAAAAATATTGCAATAATCCCAAATTTCCTATGCCTGACGGAAGATCCAACAAGCTAAAAAAAGCTTCAACAGCTTTTACTAATATTAAAATACGCCAAAGAACAGCTATTGGTTTTAGCTTTATATACAAGTTTTATCATCCTTCCCAAGTGCTTAAATATAAATTTATAATTACAAAGATGATTTATGATAAAAAGCACTAATTTTATAAAAGCTATATAGTGCTTTTGATTTTTCAATAGTAGATATAATAAATACAATGTGTTATAATAGCCATAGAAAGGAAGTGATACACTATGGCTGGTAAATCAAACTGCGAGCATTGTGCAAATTATGTATATGATGAAGAATATGATTGCTACGTATGCCAAATAAATTTAGATGAGGACGAGGTTGTCAAATTTATGCAGGGCACATTTGATAGCTGTCACTACTTTAAATTTTATGATGAATATAAAATGGTTAAAAAACAAAATTAATTATTTAAAGCAAATTATATAATATGATTATGGAAATCCGTTGTGGGTGTTAAATCCCACAACGGATTTTATAATTAAATATTATATTCAGCAAATAGCTTGTCTACCATTTTCTTTATCTCTTCAGCTGCGTTATCAGTAGCAATGTCACCCTTAAATGATTTATCTCTGTAAGAAACTTCAAAAGCATTTCTGTCCAGTGTTTTAGGGCTAATTACAACTCTTACAGGCACACCAAATAAATCAGCATCAGCAAACATAAAGCCAGGGCGTACATCTCTGTCGTCGTAAAGTACCTCAACACCCATATCAGTAAGCTCTGTATACAACTTTTCGCAAGCCTCTGTTACTGTTTGGTCTTTGCTTTTTAGGTTGCAAATTTGTACCTGCCAAGGAGCAATAGGCATTGGCCATATAGGACCATAGTTATCGTGGCTTTCTTCGCAAATAGATGCAGCAAGTCTACCCACACCAATACCATAGCAACCCATAATTGGATAATTGGCTTTACCGTTATTATCTAGGTATGTCATATTCATAGACTCTGTATATTTTGTGCCTAGCTGGAATATATTACCAACCTCAATACCACGCTGAATAGTGATAACAGGTTTACCACATATAGGGCAAACAGCACCCTCAAAAATCTTAGCTACATCGGCATACTCAACTTCGCCAACATCTCTGCCAATATTAATGCCTGAATAGTGATAATCTACTTCGTTTGCACCACAAACAAGGCTATTTATGTTTTTGATAGATTGGTCATAAACAACAGTAGCATTCTCAGTAAGATTTACAGGACCGATAAAGCCAGGTACAATACCGCACTCATCAGTAACAATGTTTTGTGCAGGGTGTATGTCCTCGCCAAGATAATTTCTTAGCTTTGTTTCGTTTACTTCTAAATCACCTCTGATAAATACAACAACATATTCATCATTAGAATTTTTCTGATAAACTACAGCCTTACCAAAACTTTTAGCATCTGCATTTAAGAATTTCTGTAAATCGTCGATAGTCTTTACATCAGGAGTGTATATTTTTTCTAGAGGTTTAATTTCTCCAGCTTCATTTTCTATAATACAAGGAGCAGCCTCCATATTAGCTTTAAAGCTACATTCAGGACAAATAGCCAAAGTATCCTCACCAATTTCTGTTAATAGCATAAATTCGTGAGATACGCTACCACCCATCATACCGCTATCTGATTTAACAGAGATTACATTTTTAGCACCTGCACGCTTAAAGATTCTCTCATAAGCCTTAAATGCTTTCTCGTAATAATCTTCCAAATCCTCCTGAGATGTATGGAAAGAGTAAGCGTCCTTCATTGTAAATTCACGAACTCTTATCAAACCGCCTCGTGCTCTTGGCTCATCTCTGAATTTAGTTTGAATTTGATAAATCATAAATGGGTAATTAGCATAAGAAGGAGCTGTGTCTTTTGCCAAATGAACAGCGGCCTCCTCGTGTGTCATACCAAGTACCATTTTATTGTTATTACGGTCAGTAAATCTTGCCATTTCGCTACCGATACTTGAATATCTGCCAGATTCCTCCCATAGTGTTGCAGGCATTACAACAGGGAACATAACCTCTTGACCGTCTATTTTATCCATTTCTTCACGGATAATATTTTCTATTTTTTTTGTAATTCTTTTTGTAGGCATAAATAATGAATATATACCATTAGCCATATACTTCATATATCCGCCTCTAACCATCAACTTATGACTTTCAATTTGACAGTCAGATGGTGCGTTTTTGAATCTTTCGCCTAACAGCTTAGAAACTCGCATAACTACAACTCCTTAAATATATAGAAATTAATATTATTTACATACCAATTAATTTTACCACCCACATTATTAAAAGTCAATTTTTTATAATGATTTGTCGAAGTTTTGCCTAATAAATTTACAATATTGCTGTAGATTTATTTTCCGTTGAGGCTAAAATATTTCATAATAATGTGGATTATAGTATTTTTATAAAGGTAAAAATAAAATATAAAAAGCAACACAGCAAAACTCAACTGCTGTGTTGCAAATTTTATAAAATAACAGTAAAATAATTTATTTTTTGTGTGTTTCCATAATTTTTATGAAAGCTTGGTCAGCACTAATATAGTAATTATCTTCGCCCACTAACTCTGTAACACCGGCTCTGTCTAGCATAATTTTAGAACGTTTGCACATACCGCAGAACATTACTTCACAATTTTCACTTTGAAGCTCTTTAACTTTTTCTAAAATAATTCGTGCACCAGATACATCTATAGTTGGAACACCACGCATAGACATTAATAAGGTGTGGTTACCTTTTTTTATTAAATTAAGCTTTTCTTCAAATTCATTTGCAGAACCAAAATATAGTGGACCTGTAACATAAGCAACCTGAACACCATCAAAATCATTTTCACTACATTCAAGCTTACCGCTTAATTTTTCAGGGTCAACATCTGAATAGTGAATAGATATATGTGCAGAAGCAGACATATACATTATTGCTGAATAAAGAATACCAAGAACTATTGAAACAGTAAGGTCAAAAACTACAGTACATACCATTGTTAATAAGAACTGGCTAATAGAAGTTTTGAATTTATGGCTGAATATGTATTTTATGTCTTCCCACTCGTTCATTTTGAAAGCTGTAACCATAAGAACAGCAGCTAGGGCAGATAATGGAATTTTAGCCATTATATCACCCAATAAAAACATTGAAGCAAGCAAAAATACAGAGTGGAATATACTTGTAAGCCTGGTTTGTTCGCCTGATTTAATAGCAACGCTGGTTCTTGCTATTGCAGCAGTAGCAGGAACACCACCTAAAATAGGTAGTATCATATTACCAATACCCTGTGCAACAAGCTCTCTGTCGGCATCAAATGGTTCTTTTTTCATTCTTGAAGCACTTGCACCGCAAAGTAGGCTTTCTATAATACCTAACGCCGCAATAGTTAAAACAGGAGATAACAAGTTTTTAATCATTGCAAAATCTACACCATTAAGTGACAATCTTTCGTCCAAAAACAGTGTTTTTGGAATATCACCAACAACAGCAACACCTTCAAAATTAAAAATCAATTGTGCAGCAGTTGCAACTATTATGCCAATTAGAGAGGCGGGCACCTTTGCACCCCACTTTTTAGGCCATATTACCATTATAAATAATACAGCTATTGCGATTAAAGTAGTTGTAAGATGTGGTGTAAAGCCTATTTTTGTGTATGAGATGATTTTTTCAATTATGCCTGTACCTTCACTGGTAGTGCCAAAAAAATTATCAATCTGACCAAATGCAATGGTTATTGCAATACCAGAGGTGAATCCCATAATTACAGAAGAGGGGATAAAGCTTATTAATTTACCAAGCTTAAAAATACCACACAATAATAAAATAGCACCAGCTAAAAAGCACGCAATAAATACACCCTGTAGCTTGTAGTTCATAACTATGGATATTAATACTGCACTCATTGCACCTGTAGGACCTGAAATTTGGAACGATGCACCTGAAAGCAAACCTATAACGATACCTGCAACTATAGCGGTAACCATACCTGCAGCAGCGGTAGCACCACCACTTACACCAAAAGCTAAGGCTAACGGTAATGCAACTGCACAAACAGTTAATCCAGCTGTAAGGTCTTTTGCAAGTTTTTGCAGATTATATCCGCTAAATTCATTTTTCATATCTTGAATATATTTTTGTACCATATTCATTAAATATTACCTCCATACTCTTACATAGGGACTTGTTAATAAAATATTAACAAATAAATTTTATCATATATTAAACAAAATTCAATAATTATTAAGATAGAATATTTTATGAATAGATGGGTGTGATTTGTTTATTATAACTAAAAACTTGTTATAAATATGTTACTAATCAATATATCGTATGTGCGAAATCACCTTAAAACTAAGTTAATTATATGCAAATTAACATAATCAATTGTAATGACGATGTATTATTTTGATATCTTGACACAAAATGATAAACAAGGTAAAATAAAATAAATGTGTGTGTTCGGATTTTATAATTAACTAAATATAGCTATATAGAATTTTATATACGATTTATATACCTTAGCTTATTTTTAATTTATTTTTTATTAGTTAATTATTTTTAGTAAATTTAATTATGCCTAATTCGACTTTATGTTGGCACCGTTTGCGACATAAATAAAAAGGTTGTTTTAGTTATAATTAACATACAATGTCATACTGCGATAATATATACAGCTTTATTACATATACTTAAATATGTGTTATGTTATTATTGTTGAAAAAACTTAGCTGTTTTCTTAATTAGTGTAGTTGCATCTGTAATAAATTAATTGCTTAACTGGATATTATAGTTAATTTATTATCTATTAATTTTTTGTTGTTTACTTTGTAAATAATTATATTACAGACAAGCTGTGCATTAATATTTTTTAGGCTGTAAAGTATGACCGCAATAAAATCAAATTCATATACATAAATTATAAAACGGAGGTTTATTTGTGACTAACAAAGAAAAAAAGCCTGTCAGCAACGGAAATAAGGGCAGGAAATCTCAAAATAATTACTCAAGATATACAAAGAGTAAGCAGAGTGGCAAATCAACTCGCCACAGCATCACAAAAAATAAAGGTAATCGTGGAAAAACAAGAAAAAATACAAACCATAAACCACTAGAAACACCAAGTGTAAAGATTGCTTTTCTTGGTGGTTTAAATGAAATTGGTAAAAACATAACTCTTTTTGAATGTTGTGGAGATATGTTTATTCTTGATTGCGGTATGGCATTTCCTGATGGCGAAATGTTGGGTGTAGATTTGGTATTGCCTGATTTCTCCTATATAAAAGAAAATATAAATAGAATAAAGGGTATAGTTATTACTCATGGTCACGAAGACCATATAGGTGGTTTACCATACTTGCTAAAGGATTGTAATATCCCTGTATACGGTACAGCATTGTCTATGGGATTAGTAGGCAACAAATTAAAAGAGCACAATCTTGTATCATCAGCCCAACTAAATGTTGCAAAAGCAGGCGATGTTATAAAGCTAGGTTGCTTTAACGTAGAACTTATTCACGTTAATCATTCTATACCTGACTCAGTAGGTGTGGCAATACATTCCCCAGCCGGAACATTGGTGCATACAGGTGACTTTAAAATAGATTGTACACCTGCTTCAGGCGGTATGATAGATTTAACTCGTTTTGCAGAGCTAGGCAAACAAGGTGTTTTGGCTTTAATGGCAGACTCTACTAATGCAGAGCGTCCAGGCTATACAAAAACCGAAGCAAAAGTACAAGAAAGCTTTGAAAATCTTTTTGTAAGAGCACAAAACAAGAGAATAATAATTGCTACATTTGCATCAAACATAAACAGAATACAGCAGATTATTAATTGTGCTTATGCTAACAACAGAAAGGTTGCCTTTTCAGGCAGAAGTATGTTGAATTATATGCAGGTTGCAACAGAACTTGGTTATATAAATGTGCCAACAGGTGTAATTATAGATATTGATATGCTTAATGAATATACCAAGGAGCAAGTTGTACTTGTTACAACAGGTAGCCAAGGTGAGCCAATGTCTGCACTTTCAAGAATGGCAAATTCTGACCACCGTAAGGTTGCCGTAGGTCCTGGAGATTTTATCATCATCTCCGCTAATCCTATACCTGGCAACGAAAAGCTGGTTGGTAATGTTATAGATGAACTTTTAAAGCTTGGCTGTGATGTTTTATATGAATCTATGTATGAAGTTCATGTTTCAGGTCACGCTTGTCAGGAAGAATTAAAAATTATTCATAGCCTTGTTAAGCCAGAATTTTTTATCCCTGTACACGGTGAGCAAAAGCATTTGCGTAAACACGCCGCTTTAGCTGAAAGCTTAGGTATGTCAAGTGATAATATTTTCATTGGCGATGTTGGTAATGTTGTAGAGCTTAAATCAGGCATAATGAAAGAGCTTGCTCCTGTTCACGCAGGCAAGGTATTTGTTGATGGTCTTGGCGTTGGCGATGTAGGAAGTATTGTTCTTCGTGACCGTAAACACCTAGGTACCGACGGTTTGATTATCATTGTTGCATCACTTGATATAGTAGACGGTTATGTTGTTTCAGGACCTGATATAGTATCTCGTGGCTTCGTATATGTAAGAGAATCCGAAGAGCTGTTGCACGAGGTAAGACGAATTGCAACTGATATACTTGTTGATTTTGCCAATAAGAATGTACACGAATGGAATGTTATTAAAAATAAAATTAAAGATGAAGTTTCAAAGCATATTTTTGGTAAAACAAGAAGAAGTCCTATGATATTACCTATAATTATGGAAGTATAATAAAGTGAAAAATTTATTTATAAAGGGAGGCAAAAACCGTTGAAGAAAAAAATATGGACAGTAACCCCATTTTTTATAGCTTACACAATAGGTATTTTCTCTATGGCGATTTTTGCCTACCGTTGGAATTTATATGTATTTGCTATAGAAATGACTATTGCAATATTGTCTACAATTGTTGTAGTTGCGGGAATGAGGCGATTTACTCACCATATAAACCGCACAATAAAACAAGCGGCAAGAAAGCTTGGCAGTAATAATATTGATTATCTTAATCAGTTTAAAATACCGGTAGTTGTTACAGGCTCTCATAATGATGTGGTTTGGTGCAACGATACATTTAAAAATATTATGTGCAATGGCAGAGATTGTTCAGGAGATTTAATAGACCACTATATCCCTAACACATCAGTTGATAATATAATCAACTCTGCCAGCTCAGATGTTATTTATGGAGAACGCAGATATACTGTTGTGGGCTGTGCACTGTCGGAGAAAGCTTCTGTTTTCTACTTTGTTGATGATACCTACTATAAAGAAACTACAGACGAGTATATGTATTCTCGTCCTGTAGTTGCCACAGTAGAATTTGACAATGTAAACGAATTTGAAAACGACGACAATCAACAACAGGCATACATACTGGTTAATGTTGAAAAGATAATCCAAAAATGGGCAAATAAATTTAATGGTCTGTATAAAAAGTTATATAATGATAAGTATATAATTATTTTTGAAGAGCGTGTTCTTGATGCCTTAACCGAGGACAATTTTACTGTTTTAGAAGAAGTAAGAGAAATTTCATTGGAAGACGTTATGGCTAAGCCAACAATATCTATTGGTATAGGTAGATGTGGCGATAATTTCAAGCAATGCGAGCTATGGTCAAGAAATGCCTTAGATATGGCACTTGGTCGTGGCGGTGATCAGGTTGCAATCAAAACTAAAGACCAATATCGTTTTTACGGTGGTAATTCTTTAGGCTTTGAAAAGGTAGACAAGGTGCGTACACGAGTTATTGCCAGCTCGCTTATGCAGAACATAAAATCAAGTGACCATGTGTTAATTATGGGTCATCATAATTCTGATATCGACTGTATAGGAACAGGTATCGGCTTGTGGAGTAGTATTACAAAAGATTTAAAAAAATCAGCTCATATTGTTGTTAAAAAAGAGCATACAGTTGCAGGCTCTCTTATTTCATTTATGGATGAAGTGGGTGACGGTAATATGTTTATGTCACCAAAAGAGGCATTGTCTACTATAACCGATAAAACTTTGTTAATAATAGTTGATACTCATTCTCCAACATTTCTGGAAGACCCTCAAATTTATCAAAAGGCAAGTCGTATTGTAGTTATTGATCATCATAGAATGATGGTTAATCACATATCTAATGCTTCTGTATTTTTTCATGAGCCTTACGCATCTTCTACTGCCGAAATGGCAACAGAGCTAATCCAATATATGGGTGACAAAGGACTTAATAAATACGAAGCAGCTGCATTACTTGCAGGTATAACACTTGATACAAAGAATTTTGTGTTAAAAACAGGTGTGCGTACATTTGAAGCGGCGGCGTACCTTCGCCAAAAGGGTGCAGACACAGTTAGTGTTAAGCGATTGTTTGCAAATTCATTAGATAATTACAAGGCGAAGTTTAGGCTTGTATCCAGTGCAGAGATTTTCAACAAATGTGCACTGGCTTGTTCTGACGATGAAAACCACGAAGATTTACGTCTTGTAGCGGCACAGGCAGCCGATGATTTACTAAGTATTAACAATGTTAAGGCTTCGTTTGTAATATATAAGTTTAATGGAAATGTAAATATTTCTGCTCGTTCATTGGGAGATGTAAATGTTCAGCTTATAATGGAAAAGTTAGGCGGTGGCGGACATCATTCAATGGCAGGTGCACAGCTTGAAAATGTAACTGTAAAGCAAGCAAAAGACAATCTGTTAGATATAATAGAAAACAGTGAAATTATGTCTGCTGAATATGTTACAGACAGCGATATACCAGTTTTAGATAACAAAATTTCATTAAAAAAAGATGTATCTTCTACTGATAAATAAAATTATATAATGTGCTCAATTTTAAGATGTTTAGTTATAGAAAGGAAGTAAAAAAATGAAAGTTATTTTATTACAAGATGTTAAGGGTACAGGTAAAAAAGGTGAGCTAGTAGATGTTTCAGACGGCTACGCAAGAAACTTTTTGCTACCTAAAAAAGCTGCAAAAAAAGCTACAGCACAGGCTATGAGCGAACTTAAAAACGCTGAAGAGTCAAAAGCTTTTAAGATTGAAGAAGAGAAAAAGTCTGCTAATGCTTCTAAGGTGGTTTTAGAGAGCAAGGTGCTAAATATCAAAGCAAAAGCTGGACAAAATGGTAAGTTATTCGGCTCTGTTACAGCAAAAGAAATTTCAGCAGAATTAAAAAAGCAGTTTAGCATTACTATTGATAAAAGTAAAATTACACTTGATAGTGATATTAAAACATTTGGTGCATATAAAGCACAGGTTAAGCTATATACTGGTATAATAGCTACAGTAAATGTTGTAGTATCTGAAATGTAATAAACATCACAATTGTCAGTGGTAATAGGTGATGAAACGAGGTGACATATATGGCTGGTGGTTTTGAACTTTTTGATTCTATAAAGCTACCCTACGATTTAAAGGCAGAACAAGCACTTCTTGGTGCAATACTATTAGATAAGGATTGTCTTGACAGTATTGTTGAGTTTGTACCCAATAAAGATTATTTTTACATATCTAATCATAAGCTTATATACGATTGTATGCTTAATCTTTATAACCGTGGTGCGTCTGTTGATGCTGTAACTGTACTTAACGAGTTGAAAAAAGAGCCTGCATTTGACCAAACCGAGGGCAAAACTTATTTTATAGAATTAGCAAATGTTACACCCTTTACAACTAATGCAAAGGATTATGCTCGCATAATTAAAGAAAATTATGAAACTCGTTCTCTTATTATCGCTGCAAAAAGTATTATAGAAGAAGCAAGCGAGGGCAGATATGACTCTGCTCAGCTTTTAGACTCAGCAGAACAAAAAATATATGATATTCGTAAAGGCTCAGATGTAAAAAGCTTAGAGCACATCGAAAGTGTAATTTATCAAACACTTTCACGACTAGATGCACTAAACTCACCTGATAACGATAAATCTAAGCCGATACCATCAGGTATTTCAGACCTTGACAGAGTTATTACAGGCTTAAACCGTTCAGACCTTATTCTGCTAGCGGCAAGACCTGGTATGGGTAAAACATCTTTTGCACTTAATATTGCTCGCTATGTTGCCGCAAAGGCAAAGCTTCGTGTTGCGTTTTTTTCATTGGAAATGACAAAAGAACAGCTTGTATCTCGTTTAATTTCAACTGAAGGACTTATCGAGGGTACAAAGCTTCGTTCTGGAAAACTAAATTCTGACGAATGGCAACGATTAATAGAGGCAGCAGAAATTCTTAGTCAGGCAAATATGTATCTTGATGAAACAACAATGCTTACAGTGCCGGCTATGAAAGCAAAGCTTAGAAGATTAAAAGATGTAGACCTTGTTGTTATTGACTACCTACAGCTTATGGGTAGTACACTGCGAACAGAAAATCTTGTACAAGTTGTTGGTGAAAATACAAGGTCGCTAAAAAGTATGGCTAAAGAGCTTAATGTTCCTGTTATTCTTTTGTCACAGCTTTCTCGTGCCAGTGAACAAAGAGCCGAACACAGACCAATGCTTTCTGACCTTAGAGATTCAGGTTCTATTGAGCAGGACGCAGATATTGTTTTATTCTTGTATAGAGAGGGCTACTATAGCGATAAAGACGGAAAAGAAAAAGAAGATTCCGATATGAACAGCGGTGAGTGTATCGTTGCAAAGAATCGTCACGGTGAAACCAATACTGTAAAACTCCATTGGCAGGGTCAGTTTATGCGTTTTACATCGCAGGAGGACAAGTATGATTAACCCAATAGCTGAAATTATTAAGAATACAGTTGTATCTAATAATATGATTACATATAACGATAAAATAGTTGTTGGTGTTTCAGGAGGAGCAGATTCAATGTGTCTGCTCCATTTTCTTCTGTCTATAAAAGATGAATATAATCTTACTATTTTAGTTGCACATATTAATCATAATCTTAGGGGAGAAGAAGCACTCCGTGACCAGCATAGTGTAGAAAGCTATTGCAATACTATGTCAGTACCCTGCAAGGTTCTTAATGCTGATATTAATGCAATTTCTGCACAAACAGGCGAAAGCTGTGAAGAATGTGGCAGACGCATAAGGTATGATTTTTTCAGAAGTTTATGCGGAGATAATGGCAAAATTGCAACTGCTCATACATTGTCAGATACCTGTGAAACTATTTTATTTAACATAACAAGAGGTACAGGATTAAAAGGTCTATGTGGTATACCAAAGGTAAGAGGTAATATAATTCGACCTATTATCGACATAACTAGACAACAGGTAGAGAAGTATTGCAGAGATAATGACATAGATTATGTTACAGACTCTACAAATGCGGAAAATGAATATAGCAGAAATAAAATTCGTAATATTGCAATACCTGTTTTCAAAGAGATAAACCCATCGTTTGAAAGCTCAGTAGCCAGATTATCACAGATTGTTTCAGAACAGCTTACAACAATTTCAATTATGGCTAATGATTTATTAAATAAAGCAAAGGTAAAAAATGGTTATAGTTGTAAATCTTTATTATCAGCAGAGTCGGTATTAATAAAGCAATCAGTAATTAATCTATTGCAACTTAATGGTTGCAATTTATACGAAGAAAAGCATTTGGAATTAATTTTAAACTCGATATGTAATCAACAAGGTGTTGTGCAATTACCACGAGGGTATACAGTAAGCACAATGCAGGGGATACTTCGTGTATATAAACAAGAATTAAGTGATTATAATACTAATAATTCTAATAATATACCACCAAAAGAAAGTATCAATTTTCCAAATACCAGTAAAAAATTTATAATTAATAACCAAAAAATTAGTGTAGAAATTATGTCAAAGCAAGATTTTGACGAAATTGCTAATGTTCACAATTTATTAGTAAAAAATGCCCTTGACTATGATATAATAATTGAAAATTCTATCTTTAGAACTCGTGAGCCTAAAGATGTTTTTAAGCAACGCTCAAGAGGTGTAACTAAAACACTAAAAAAACTCTTCAACGAGCGTAAAATCCCACAAGAACAGCGTAATCAAATTACTATATTGGCAAATGATAATGTAGTTTATTGGGTAAGTGGCATAGGTGTATCACAGGAATGTGAAGTAACTGAAAAAACAAAAACAGTTGCGGTTATTTCAGTTGTAAATAATAATTAGAAATGCGGTGAAAATTTTATTATGGGATATTTTGGTGCGGAGGATTTTAGGGAAATTTTATTTACCAAAGAACAAATTGCGGATATGACTAAGACAATTGCCGAAAAGATAAATTCTGATTATAAAGGCAAACAGGTTGTATTTTTAGGACTACTTAAAGGCAGTATAATGTTTATGGCAGATTTGCTTAGAGAGATTAAACTTGATTGTACAATAGATTTTATGGCTGTGTCTAGCTATGGCAATGGAACAGAGTCCCTAGGCAGAGTACAAATATTAAAGGATATTTCAGAACCTGTTTTAGGCAAGGATGTAATAATAGTTGAGGATATTATCGACAGTGGTGTTACTCTTGATTTTATTGTTAATCATTTAGCCAATAAAGGTGCAAGCAGTGTCGCTTTGTGCACTCTTATTAATAAACCTGAACGAAGAAAAAAAGATGTTGAGGTTAAATATATAGGTGCAGATATCCCTAATGAATTTATCGCAGGATATGGTTTAGACTATGCAGAAAAGTATAGAAACCTACCATTTATCGGTATACTAAAGGAAGAAGTATATTCTAGCTGATTATTTGCAATATATTTGCATAACGGTTAATAATATATACATAATTAAGGAGTGAAAATGATTGAATAAAAATGACAAGAAAAAGTCACAGGGTACAGGACGTTTTCTTCTTCTGTTTGGCATCATTGTTGCAGTTGTGCTAACGGTTGTTTTTGTTTTTAACTCACAACCAAAGGAAAGACTACTTTATTCAGATGTAATTGGTTATTTCCAGCGTCTTGAAGTTAAGGCTTTTTCATACGATTTTGGCACAGGTGAGCTACAGCTACAGTTACGCTCAGATGCAGAGGTAAAAAATAATTCAGTAAATAATAGTAACGGTGGTTTATTTGGTTTTGGTGGTAATTCAGACGAAAAGGCAACAAAGCCAACTGAAAAGCCAACTCAACCAAATCAAAAGCATAAGGGCCTAGGTAACCTTACTAAAGACGGTGATAAGACCAATGGTGCACTTATAAGATATTATACACCAGATGTTTCTGTATTTTGGAAAACACTTATGGGGGACCTAAGTAACAATAATGGTGTTAATCTTATTGAAGCTTATAACGCTAAATATCCTGATGCACCAATGATTTATGATTACAGAAGATCATCTGATAATAGCTGGCTAATGGATCTTATTCCTTCAATTCTTCTAATTGTTATAATGGTTGCTCTATGGGTATTCATTATGAAAAAAATGTCAGGTGGTATGGGTGACCCAACTAAGACATTCGGTTTTGGTAAGGCTAAAATTAAAGACCTTAACGACGAAAAGCGTAAAGCTACATTTGATGATGTTGCAGGTGCAGATGAGGAAAAAGAAGAGCTTAAAGAGATTGTAGAATTTCTTAAAGATAGCTCTAAATTCAGTAAGCTTGGTGCAAGAATACCAAAGGGTGTTCTTTTGGTAGGACCTCCTGGTACAGGTAAAACTCTACTTGCAAGAGCAGTTGCAGGCGAAGCAGGCGTTCCTTTCTTCTCAATTTCAGGTTCTGACTTTGTTGAAATGTTTGTAGGTGTAGGTGCTTCAAGAGTTCGTGATTTGTTCGACCAAGCTAAAAAGAACAGTCCTTGTATTGTATTTATAGATGAAATTGATGCAGTAGGTCGTCAGCGTGGTGCTGGTGTTGGTGGCGGTAACGACGAGCGTGAGCAAACACTTAACCAGCTACTTGTTGAAATGGATGGCTTTGGTATTAACGAAGGCATTATTATGATTGCCGCAACAAACCGTCCTGATGTTTTAGACCCTGCTTTAATGCGTCCGGGTAGATTTGACCGTCAGGTAGTTGTTAACTATCCTGATATTAAGGGGAGAGAAGAAATTCTAAAGGTACACGCAAAGGATAAGCCTCTTGCTCCTGATGTAAAACTTAAGGTTATTGCAGGTACAACAGCAGGCTTTACAGGTGCAGATTTGGAAAATCTTCTAAACGAGGCGGCTTTACTTGCTGCAAGAAAAGATTTAAAGGCGATAACAATGGCAGAAATTCAAGATGCTATGATGAAGGTTGTAGTAGGCTCTGAAAAGAAATCCAGAGTTATGTCTGATGACGAGAGAAAGCTTACAGCTTATCACGAAGCAGGTCACGCACTTTGCTTCTATGCTTGTCCAACACAAGACCCTGTACACGAAATTTCAATTATTCCTCGTGGTTTAGCAGGTGGCTACACAATGCCACAGCCTAAGGAAGACAGAAGCTATAAGTCTAAGCGTACTATGGAAGAAGATATTGTAGTATGTCTTGGTGGTCGTGTTGCAGAAGCCTTGATTTTAGGTGATATTTCAACAGGTGCTTCAAACGATATCGAAAAGGCTACAGACACTGCTCGTAAAATGGTTACTAAGTATGGTATGAGCGAAAAAGTTGGTCCTATTAATTATTCAGGTGGACAAGAAGTATTTATCGGTAGAGATATGGGTCAGGCTAAGGAGTTCTCTGATGCTACTTCAGCCGAAATCGACAACGAGGTACACCGCATTATTACTGAAGCTTACAGTAAAACTGAGGATATCCTTACAAAATATACAGATAAGCTTCACGAAGTTGCTCAGTATTTGATGAAACACGAAAAAATGGATGGCAATGTATTCTCAAAAATTATGGACGGAACTTTCATAGAGGTTGAGGAAAAAGAAGAGCCAAAGAACGATGTTACAGAAGATATAATCTCAGAGTAAAAACCAAATTATAATTAAAGTCTTACAGACTGCTCTATTTAGGGCAGTCTGTTTTGCGTATAGCTGTTATTATTGGATATATTCCTACATATACTTATACTAATCTTCATTTAATCATTAAAAAATAGAGATTCAAAGCTCTACATAAGGTAGATAGTGTGTAGCTGATATTATTTATTAAATATGGGGGTATATGTTATGGTTGAGGAAAAGAAAAAGCCTAAAATTCCACATACAATAATTATGGAGAACAGAAGCTCAATATCATTAACAGGTGTAAAAGATATGGGTAGCTTTGATGAGCAATCTGTTGTGTTATATACAGATTACGGAGAAATCCATTTAAGAGGTTCAAATCTACACATAAATAAATTAAGTCTAGATACAAACGAAGTGGATATTGATGGTGAAATCGAAGCTGTAATATATACCCAAACTAAACAAGCAAGCGGTATATTTGGCAAGCTGTTTAAATAGGTGATGTTATGCAGTTTTTTCTGTCACAACAGATAAGCGTTTTTCTTTTTTCTATTTTAAGTGGTCTTTTAATCGGTGTGATTAATGAGTTTTTTAGATTACTAAGATATTTTTTTCTTAAAGGTAAATACGAAATTTTTATAACTGATATAATGTTTATGGTTATATCAGCTTTTATTACATTTATTTTTGCTTTATGTTTCAATAAAGGTTATGTAAGGTGGTTTATCTTATTAGGTGAAATTTTAGGATTTCTCATTTTTAGATATACTATTGGTTTAGTTACTAAAAAAATTTATATTATTTTAATAAGAATAATAAATTATTTTATTGGAATTATCAAAAGACTTTTTACTGCAATTGTCACTATTTTTGGTAAAATTATTAGTTTTATAATGGTAAAAATCCCATTATTAAATAAAAGTAAAAAAACTGCTTGTAATAAGGGTGGTTTATATTGTATAATGACTAAAAGAGTAAATGTGTTTTTTAAAGCTTTTTCTAAGAGGTAGATTATGGAGTTAAAGGAAGTAGAAAGCTCGGTTAAAAACCGAAGAAAACGTAATAAAAAAAAGAAGTTTCAATTTGATATTCATTCAATAAAAAAATCTGACATTGTATTTTTTTCTGTTGTTTTTATAATGGCGATATGGGTTTTGGGTTCTATAATTAATCAACAGGTACAAATAAAAGAAAAAAAGTCAGAGTTAAATGAAATGGAAAATCAAATTTATATTCAGGAAATAAAAAATGAAGATATTGCAGATGTTTTAAATTCAAACGACACTGAAAACGAAGCTTTTATTGAGCAATCAGCAAGAGAAAATTTAGACTTTGCATATAAAGATGAGCGTATTTTCATTAATATTTCAGGTGATTGATTGTTATTGCGGTAGCATTATTTATATTTAATTTAGGGGGACATTATTTTAATGGCAGTTGAAGTTGGAAACATTTTAGAAGGTAAAGTTACAGGAATTACAGATTTCGGAGCATTTGTTGATTTGCCTGACGGTAAATCCGGTATGGTACATATTTCAGAAGTTGCCTCTACCTATGTTAATAAAATTTCAGATTTTCTAGAGGAAGGGCAAACTGTAACTGTTAAGGTTCTTTCTATAGGTGATAATGGTAAGATTAGCTTATCTATAAAAAAGGCGATGGAAAACACTGAAAAATCAGAAAAATTCGACCGTAGAGAAAAGCGTGATCGTAAAGATTTTGGTGATAAAAACAGAAATAACAAGCAACAGCGTGGTGCTAAACGTTTTGAAAGCAGACCAAAGCAACCTTCACAGCCTGTAACAGGTCCTGGTAATTTTGAGTGGCAACCATCAAGAAGAAATGAGTCAGCTAGCTTTGAAGATTTAATGTCAAAATTCAAACAGACAAGCGAAGAAAAGTTTTCTGATTTAAAGCGTGGTGGCGATACAGCTGTACGTCGTCCAAGAAGAAACTCAAAGCCTTAAATATTTGGTTTATATTAGGAGATTCCTTTTTATGGGAATCTCCTTTCTGCTTATATTCGTTTAGAAAAATTCTTAAAAAAATTACAAAAACTTTAAAAAATATATTTATTTTTTATAAATAGTGTGATATAATAAGTGCAACAAAGAAAAAGATTTCTATTTTTTACTTTGTTAGTAATAAGCCCAGGAGGTACAATTTATGAAGATTACTTATATTGCAAGAAATGTAAACCTTAAAGATAATTTTAAAGAGAGAGCTGAAAAGAAACTAAGCAAATTTGATAAAATCTTTTCAGGTGATGCAACAGCTAATATAACTGTTACTTTACAAAAAAACAGCCAAACTGTTGAGCTTACTATAAGAGATAGTGGTATGCTGTATCGTGCTGAAAGTTGCTGTGAGCAAATGAATGATGCAGTAGATAGGGTAGTAGATATTATTGGTGGTCAAATTCGTAAGAATAAAACCAGATTAGAAAAGAGAAATAAATCAGCTGATATTGATAGCTTTTTAGCTGATTATAGCTTTACATATAGCGATATTGAAGATGACAACGATGAAGACGCATTTGAAATCGCAAAAACTAAAACAATTCCTGTTAAACCAATGTCTGTTGAAGAAGCAATTTTACAGATGAATCTGCTAAATCATCAGTTCTTTATGTTTAAAGATGCAGAAAATGATGACATTACTTTAGTGTATAAGAGAAAAGACGGCAGATATGGTTTGCTAATCCCAGGCGATGAGGGCGAAGAAGATTAATATATTATTGAAGTATAAATAATTTTGTGGTATACTAATTCCACAGTGATTTGGCAGTCAATGGTTAATACTGTTGACTGCCTTTTTTATGAAAGGATAATTATATTATGAATATACAAATGACAGCACCATGCCTTTTAGGTGTAGAGGGTATAGTTGCACAGGAATTAAAAAGAATGGGTGCAGAAAATGTTACACCTGAAAATGGTAGAGTAAATTTTTCAGGTGACTTTAATATTTTAGCCAGAGCAAACATATCATCTAGATATAGCGAAAGAATTTTAATAGATATGGGTCGTTTTACTGCAAAAACCTTTGAACAGCTATTCCAAGGTGTAAAAGCTTTGCCTTGGGAGCAGTGGATAGGAAAAACTGACCGCTTCCCTGTAAAAGGCAGAAGTCTAAGTTCACAGCTAAATAGCGTGCCTGCTTGTCAGAAGATAATCAAAAAGGCTATTGTTGAACGTCTTAAAGAAAAATATGGTGTAAATTGGCTAGAGGAAACAGGCGACCTTTATCAGGTTCAATTTTTAATAATGAAAAATAATGTTATCATTATGATAGACACAAGTGGTAATGGCTTACATAAGCGTGGCTATCGTGCTGTTTCAACAGAAGCACCAATAAAAGAAACATTAGCAGCAACAATGGCAGACCTTGCTCATATTCATAGCAACCATATTGTTGTAGACCCTTTTAGTGGTTCAGGAACTCTACTTATAGAATCAGCATTAAAAGCAATGAATATTGCCCCAGGTAAAGGTCGAGATTTTGCCGCAAAGCACTGGAAGTGTATAAGCGAGAGTGTTTGGCAACAGGAGATTGAAAAAGCTAAATCAGAGGAGAAAAAAGATGCTGATTTTGAGGCTTATGGCTTTGATATAGACAAAGACGCTATAGCTCTTGCAACAGCTAACGCACATAAGGCAGGGGTAGGCAATAAGATAAAATTTATTAAAAGAGATATAAAGGATTTTTCTTTGGATTTTGAGCGTTGCAGTATTATTACAAACCCACCTTACGGTGAGCGTTTACTTGATGTTGAACAGGCACAAAAGCTATATAAAATAATGGGCGAAAAGTTTATATCAAAACAGGGCTATAGTTATACTATAATAAGCCCTGATGAAGATTTTGAATTTATATTTGGCAGAAAAGCCGACAAAAGACGCAAGCTGTATAATGGTATGATTAAGTGTCAGGTGTATATGTATTACAAGTAACATATTTGCAAAATCAATAAATGTAAATATTTTATTAAAACCAAATATTGTACTTGATTTTTTGTAATAAAAGGTATATTATATCTTTAGCACTCAAGAGTACAGAGTGCTAAAACATAAATATTAACCATCAGGAGGAAAATATTATGACTATAAAACCATTACTAGATAGAGTGGTTCTAAAGGCTGAAAAGGCTGAAGAAACAACTAAAAGCGGTATTGTGCTTGCAACATCAGCACAGGAAAAACCACAATTTGCTAATGTTGTAGCAGTTGGTCCGGGTGGAGTTGTAGACGGTAAAGAAGTAACAATGTATGTTAATATAGGTGATAAGGTAATCACAAATCAGTACGCAGGTACAAATGTTAAACTAGACGGTGAAGAGTATACAATTGTTCGTCAGTCAGACATTCTTGCTATTGTAGAATAATTTTATTATATAGTAAATATTAGGAGGCATATTTAATTATGGCTAAACAGATTGCTTACGGTGAAGATGCCAGAAAGGCATTAATGAATGGTATTAACCAGCTTGCAGATACAGTTAAAATTACACTTGGTCCTAAGGGTAGAAATGTAGTTTTAGATAAAAAATTTGGTGCACCACTAATGACTAACGATGGTGTTACAATTGCAAAAGAGATTGAGCTTGAAGATCCATTCGAGAATATGGGTGCACAGCTTGTTAAGGAAGTTTCTATTAAAACAAACGATGTAGCAGGTGACGGTACAACAACAGCTACTCTTCTTACACAGGCTTTAATTCGTGAGGGTATGAAGAATGTTGCTTCAGGTGCAAACCCAATGATTCTAAAAAGAGGTATTCAGAAAGCTACTGATGTTGCAGTAGAGGCTATTGTAAAGAACTCTAAGAAAATCAGCGGTTCAGAAGATATCGCAAGCATTGGTGGTAACTCAGCAGCAGATCCTGTTATCGGTAAATTAATTGCAGAGGCTATGGAAAAGGTTACAACAGACGGTGTTATCACTGTTGAGGAATCAAAAACAGCTGAAACATATTCAGAGGTTGTTGAGGGTATGATGTTTGACCGTGGCTATATTGCACCATATATGGTTACAGATACCGAGAAAATGATAGCAGAGATTGACGATGCTTTAATTCTAATTACAGACAAGAAGATTTCAAATATTCAGGAAATCCTTCCACTTCTAGAGGAAATTGTAAAAACAGGTAGAAAGCTTTTGATAATCGCAGAGGATATCGAGGGCGAAGCACTTACAACACTTGTTCTTAACAAGCTAAGAGGTACATTTACTTGTATCGGTGTTAAGGCTCCTGGCTTTGGCGATAGAAGAAAAGAAATGCTACAGGATATTGCAATCCTTACAGGTGGTCAGGTTATTTCATCAGACCTAGGTTTCGAGCTAAAGGAGACTACTCTTGACCAGCTAGGTCGTGCAAGACAGGTTAAAATCGACAAGGAGAACACAATCATTGTTGACGGTGCCGGTGATGCAGAGGCTATTAAGGGTAGAGTTAACCAGATTAAGGCTCAAATTGAAACAACTACATCAGAATTTGACAGAGAAAAGCTAATGGAGCGTCTAGCTAAGCTTTCAGGTGGTGTTGCAGTTATCAAGGTTGGTGCAGCAACAGAAATCGAAATGAAAGAGAAAAAGCTAAGAATTGAAGATGCTCTTGCTGCTACAAAGGCTGCTGTAGAAGAGGGTATAGTTGCAGGTGGCGGTACAGCCCTAATGAATGCTATCCCTGCTGTACAAGAGGCTGTTGCTGTTGCTGAGGGTGACGAGAAAACAGGTATGACAATCGTTCTAAAGGCACTTGAAGAGCCAATCCGTCAAATTGCTGCAAATGCAGGTCTAGAGGGTTCTGTAATTGTTGACAAGATTAAGTCAGCTAACAAAACAGGCTATGGCTTTAACGCTCTTACAGAGGAATATGTAGATATGCTAGAGGCTGGTATTATTGACCCAACTAAGGTAACTCGTTCAGCACTACAAAATGCTGCTTCAGTTGCATCTATGGTTCTTACAACAGAATCACTTGTAACAGATATCAAAGAGCCAGCTGCCCCAGTAGCTCCAGCTCCTGATATGGGCGGAATGTATTAATCTGTAATTGCAATTGCAATTATTAATATGTTTTTTACACAGGCAAGCCTAATGGTCTTGCCTGTGTTTTTTGGTGCTAGATGCAAAATAAAAACCACAGCTTATTTAATATATGTATGTCAGTATCATATAGCGTTTCTTCTAAAATACAAAAATAATTAGATATATTGGGGATAATTTCCCTAATTATTTCATTCATTTCTTTCATAAATTTATAACAGCTATTTAAAAAAACGCTTTGTTTATTCCTTTTTGTATAACGTTTATTTCTATAAAAGCTCTAGTATTAATAAGAATTGTTACAAATCAGCAGTTTTTTTAGAAAATAACGGTGCAAAATCCAATTTTAGAGGCTATATGTTTGACAATTACAATTTTTTGTTATATAGTATACACTAGTAGAAATTTGTAAGAGAGGTAATCTAATATGAATTATAATAGTACAACGGATAAGAACATAGTAGTTTCTGCAGCTCAGGCAATTTCACAGGGTATTTCAAACGACGGTGGTTTGTTTGTTCCTATGGAAATTCCTAAGTATGATGAGGCTGATTTTAAGGCTATGCTTGCTATGGATTACAAAGGTAGAGCAAAGAAAATTATTGGCGACTATCTATCAGACTTTACAGTAGAAGAAGTTGCTCATTGTGTAGATAATGCTTATACAGTAGCTAAGTTTGGTGGCGAAAATCCTGCACCAATTGTTTCTGCACAGCTTAATGGTAACACAATGAATATTCTTGAGCTATGGCATGGTCCTACATCTGCATTTAAGGATATGGCTCTACAGATTTTGCCATACTTCCTGACAAAATCTCTTGCAAAAAAGTATAAGGGTAAAGAGGCTGTTATTCTTGTTGCTACATCAGGCGACACAGGTAAGGCTGCTCTTGAGGGCTTTAAGGATGTAGAAGGCACAAAAATAATCGTATTCTACCCTGTAGACGGTGTAAGTCCAATGCAGAAATGCCAGATGACTACTCAGGAGGGTGCAAATGTAGATGTTTGTGCTATTCAGGGTAATTTCGACGATGCTCAAACAGGCGTAAAGAAAATCTTTACAACTCCTGAAATTATCGAAAAGCTACAGGCTAACGATAAGCTATTCTCAAGTGCAAACTCAATTAACTGGGGTAGACTTTTACCACAAATTGTTTATTATATGTCAGCTTATTGTGACCTAGTTAATAATGGCACTATAAATTATGGCGATAAGGTAAATGTTGTTGTACCAACAGGTAACTTTGGTAATATTCTTGCTGCTTATTATGGTATGCTTATGGGTCTGCCAATAAAGAAGTTTATTTGTGCTTCAAACTCAAACAATGTATTAACAGATTTTATCAATACAGGTGTTTATGATAAGAGCAGACAGTTCTTTACAACAATTTCTCCATCTATGGATATCCTTGTTTCAAGTAACCTTGAAAGACTTTTATATATTCTTTCAGACGGTAACGATAAGAAAGTTAAAGAGTATATGACAGCACTTAAAACAGAGGGTAAATATACAGTTGACAAAGATATTATGGACAAGCTAACAGATAAATTCTTTGGTGGCTTCTGTAACGAAGAATCAACACAGAAAACTATTAAAGAGCTATATCAGCAGTCAAACTATCTTGCAGATACACATACAGCAGTTGCTGTTGATGTTTATGCACAGTATGTTGAAAAAACTGGTGATAAAGAAACTCCTGTTATTCTTGCTTCTACAGCAAGCCCATATAAATTCTCAAAGAGCGTTCTTGGTTCAATTATTCCAGAGGAAGAGGTTTGCGACAGCGAATTTGATATTGTTGACCAAATGAACAAGCTTACAGGTGTTGAGGTTCCTGCACCATTGGCACAGCTAAAGAATAAAGAGGTTCGTTTTGAGAATGTATCAGCAGTTGATGATATGCCTGCTTATGTTCTTAAAACATTAGGTATCAACTAATGTCCCTTTATGCAATAGCGGATTTGCACCTTTCATTAGGTACAAATAAGCCTATGGATATTTTCAATGGTTGGAACGACTACGAAAAACGTTTAGAAAAAAATTGGAGAGCTTTAATAACCGATAACGATACAGTTGTTATTCCCGGAGATATTTCCTGGGCAATGAAGCTAAAGGAAACTTATGCTGATTTTAAATTTATAAATGAGCTTCCGGGTAAAAAACTGTTTCTTAAAGGTAATCACGACTATTGGTGGGAAACTCGCCGAAAAATTGAAAATTATCTTAATGAAAATAACTTTAACACTATAGATATTGTTTTTAACTCTGCTGTAGTTGTAGACGAATATGCTGTTTGCGGTACTCGTGGTTGGTTTTACGATGCCGAAAGCGATAGTGATAAAAAAGTTCTTAACCGTGAAGTAGGTAGACTAAGAACCTCTATTACAGAGGCTATAAAAACAGGCAAACAACCTGTTGTATTTCTTCATTATCCACCTGTTTACGGTTCTGAGCGTTGCTCAGAAATTTTAGATGTTCTTAAAGAGTACGATATCAAAAAATGCTATTACGGACATCTTCACGGACCAAATGTAACACGCAATGCTGTTACAGGCGAGTTTGAAGGTATAAATTTTCAACTGGTTTCCAGCGATTATGTAAAATTTATGCCTGTGTTAGTAAGATAAAATTAGTAAGATAAAGTACAATTTTTTTGTATTTTAGTATAGAAAATAAATAAATGTTATGATATAATGAAGTGTAACTCACATAACAATCGGGAGGAAAAATAAAATGAGTCTAAAATCTGCTACAAATGTAGAAACAAACAAACACGAGCTTGTTGTTGAAATCGACAGCAAGACTTTTAACGATGCAGTAACAAAGGTTTATCGTAAAGAGGTTAAGAAGATTAATGTGCCTGGTTTCCGTAAGGGTAAGGCTCCACAGGCTATTATCGAGAAGATGTACGGTGAGGGTGTATTCTATGATGATGCTATTCAGGCATTATATCCAGAGGCTCTTGCTGAGGCAGCTATTGAGGCTAAACTAGAAGTTGTTGCACTAGAGGATATCTCAGTAGAGAGAGTTGGCAAAGATGGTCTTGAGTTTAAGGCTGTTGTAATTGTAAAGCCAGAGGTTGATATTAACAACTATGCTGGTATTAAGGTTACACCAAAGTCAACAGAAGTTACAGATGAGCTTGTTAACGAAGAAATCGACAAGTTTAGAGATAGAAACAGCAGACTTGTAACAGTAGAGGGCAGACCTGCTGAAAATGGCGACATTACAGTTATCGACTTCGAGGGCTTTGTAGATGGCGTTGCTTTTGACGGTGGTAAGGCTGAAAACTTCAACCTAACACTTGGTAGTGGTCAGTTTATTCCTGGCTTTGAGGATCAGATAGTTGGTAAGAATGCAGGTGAGGAGTTTACTATTGATGTAACATTCCCTGAGGAGTATCAGGAGAACCTTGCAGGTAAAGATGCTCAGTTTAAGATTAAGCTACACGAGATTAAGGCTAAAGAGCTTCCAGAGCTTGATGATGAGTTCGTTAAGGATGTAAGCGAAAAAGAAACAGTTGAAGAATACAAAGAGGAAATCAAGGGCAATCTAGCTGAAAGACTACAGAAAGAGTCTGAGGCAGATGTTGAAAATCAGATTATAGATAAGCTATGCGAGCTTCTTGAGGCTGAAATTCCAGAGGCAATGTATGACAACAAGGCTAATGATATGCTAAGAGAGTTCGATATGAGACTTCGCCAGCAGGGTATGGATATGAATACATATCTACAGTATGTTGGTGGCAATGTAGAGGCTATCAAGGCTTCTTATATGCCAGAAGCCGAAAAGAGAGTTAAGCTAAGACTTGCTCTTGAAAAGGTAGCAGAGAAGGAAGGTTTTACAGAGGTTTCTGACGAAGACCTAGAGGCAGAGTATACAAAGCTAGCTGAAATGTACAATATGGAAGCTGACAGAGTTAAGGCTGCTATTGCTGCTGAAGACCTAAAGAAAGACATAGCAGTAGAAAAGGCTATGGATTTTGTAAAAGAAAGTGCTATTACAGAGTAATTAGGGGTTTGTGAATAATTACATTATATTTTGCCTATTATTATAAAAGGTGATTTTGGCAATAAGTTTTGAGGACTTGCGGTATAATGTTTTTTGAAAGGAATGTTCACATATGGAAATTAAAAACAACTTAGTACCTTATGTAGTAGAGCAAACAAGCAGAGGAGAGCGTTCATACGACATCTTCTCACGCTTGTTAGGCGAAAGAATAGTTATGCTTACAGGTGAGGTAAATGATGCTTCTGCAAGTATAGTAGTTGCACAGTTACTTTATCTTGAAAGCCAAGACCCTACAAAGGATATTTCACTTTACATCAATAGCCCAGGTGGTTCAGTTACTGCTGGTATGTCTATTTACGATACAATGCAGTATATTAAATGTGATGTAGCAACAATTTGTATGGGTATGGCTGCAAGTATGGGTGCCTTTTTGCTATCATCAGGTGCAAAGGGTAAAAGATATGCTTTACCAAATGCAGACATTATGATACATCAACCTTTAGGCGGTTTTAAGGGGCAGGCATCTGATATTATGATTCATGCAAATTATATTGACCGCATTAAGGGTAGATTAAATAAAATTTTGTCAGACAACACAGGTCAGCCAATTGATGTTATCGAGAAAGATACTGACCGTGACAACTTTATGTCTGCACAAGAAGCTTGCGATTACGGTCTTATAGACAAGGTAATGCAAAGATAAATTTATTAAGAGAGGAGTTGTAGTATGGCGAGCAAGGATGATAAGAAAAAGCTGTGCTGTTCCTTTTGTGGAAGAACTCAAAGTGATTCCCTTAGATTAATCGAAGGAAACGGCGTATATATCTGTGAGGAATGTGTTGGTCTTTGTCAGAGTATTTTAGACGACGGCAATCCAATTCCACAATCATACAGTGAAGATTATCAAGATGCTAAAAAAACACTGCTAAAACCGGAACAGATTAAAGAAAAGCTAGACGAATATGTCATTGGTCAAGAGGATGCCAAAAAAACCCTTTGTGTAGCCGTATACAACCATTACAAAAGAATATACAATACAGATAATGATGTAGATTTTGTTAAAAGTAATGTATTGATGATTGGCCCAACAGGTACAGGTAAAACTTTTTTAGCACAAACACTTGCTAAAATCCTTGATGTACCATTTGCAATAGCAGACGCAACCACTTTAACACAAGCTGGTTATGTGGGCGAAGATGTTGAAAATATTTTGCTAAGATTAATTCAAGCAGCAGATTTTAACATCGAAAGAGCAGAAAAGGGCATTATTTATATAGACGAAATTGACAAAATTTCCAGAAAATCAGAAAATCCATCAATTACTAGAGATGTAAGTGGTGAGGGTGTACAGCAGGCACTTCTTAAAATCTTAGAGGGAACTGTAGCTAATGTTCCACCACAGGGTGGCAGAAAACACCCGCAGCAGGAGTGTATACCTATAAATACAAAAGATATACTCTTTATTTGCGGTGGAGCTTTTGACGGTTTAGAAAAGACTATGGAGCACAGAATTTCCAATGCTTCTATTGGTTTTGGTGCTGAAGTTAAATCTAAGCAAGAGCTTTCACAAAATGCAGATTGGATGAAACACGTAGTACCACACGATTTGGTAAAATACGGACTTATTCCTGAGCTTATCGGCAGACTTCCTGTTATCACTCATCTTAATGCAATTGACGAAAGTGGATTTGTTAGAATTTTAACTGAGCCTAAAAATTCATTGGTTAAACAGTATAAAAAGATATTCGAGCTTGACAATGTTCAACTTGAATTTGAGCCACAGGCTCTTATAGCTGTAGCCGAAAAAGCTCAGAAAGAAAACACAGGTGCAAGAGGACTTCGTTCCATTATGGAAAATATTCTAATGGATTTGATGTTCAAAGTTCCGTCAGATGTAACTATAGAGAAGGTTATAATTTCTGCTGAAACAGTTGCAGACCCATCTGTAGTTACTATTATCCACAATCAAGAGCGTAAGCTATTGGTTAGCGGTAATGATTAAAGCATTTTTGTAGTAATTCTAACTACCTAAATATTTTTGATTTATATTAGGCTGTAACTGTATTTAGGTTACAGCCTTAATTTATTTAGATTTGATTGTTAATATTGAAAAAGGTAACCAAAATTTTGGTCGAACCTTTTAACAAATAATTTATATAGATTGTATGTTGATAAATGATAGTGTACAAGTAAACTTCCGTAATCAAAAGGAGGCGTATTATGGAAAACACACAGCATATAGCAGAAAATGAAACAAATTTAATACAGATGCCTGTGCTTGCATTACGGGGAATGGTAGTATTTCCCGGTATGATGTTGCACTTTGATGTAGGCAGAAAAATGTCTGCACTGGCAATTGAGCGTGCAATGGAAACTGACCAGCATATTTTTATAGTAGCACAAAAAGAGATAGAAACAGACAAACCAACTCTTGATGATTTGTACAGCGTTGGTGTAGTTGCAGAAGTAAAGCAAATATTAAAACAGCCTGGCGAAATTCCAAGTATAAGAGTAATTGTAGAGGGTAAATATCGTGCAGAAGTAATTAGCCCAGGTGTTAAAAAATCTTATTTAACCGCTTACATTGAGCCATTACAGGATAAACAGGGCGACCCAATAACAGTTACTGCACTTACACGTTCATTAAAAGAAATGTTCCATAAATATAAGCATTTGGTACCAAAATTCCCTGGTGATATTGCTTTTAAAATTGATACAGCAAAAGATTCTGGTTTAATCTGCGATATGATTGCAGGTAATACCAAAATGGAATATAACATAAAGCAAGAAATTGTAGAAGCTCTTTCTATAGAGGAGCGTTTAGAAACTTTAATCGGTCATTTAACTGACGAAATTTTTATTTTAGAAATAGAAAGTGCAGTCCACAAAATGACTAGAGAAAGAATAGACGAGGGACAGCGTGAGTATTATCTTAGGGAACAACTAAAGGTAATAGAGGACGAGCTTAACATTGATGACGAGGGAAGTGCCGAGGTTAAAGAGTATTTGGAGAAAATACAAAATCTAAATTTACCTGAATCAACAGAAAAGGTGCTTGTAAAAGAGTGTAACAAATTGTCATCATTGCCATTTGGTTCTCAAGAAGCAAATGTTATAAGAACATATCTTGATACTTGCTTGGATTTACCTTGGAATAATTTTGACAACGAGGATATAGATATAACATTTGCACGAAATTGTCTTGAAGGCAGTCACTATGGCTTAACTAAGATTAAAGAAAGAATTTTAGAGGCTTTAGCTGTACGTAAGTTATCACCTAATGTTAAAGGTCAAATATTATGCTTTGTTGGACCACCGGGCGTTGGTAAAACTTCAATTGCTCAATCTGTAGCAGATGCCATAATGCGAAGCTGTCAACGTGTAGCGTTAGGCGGTGTTCATGATGAATCAGAAATCCGTGGTCATAGAAGAACTTACGTAGGCTCAATGGCTGGTAGAATTATTAACGCAATCAGACTTGCTGAAACATCTAACCCTGTTATAATTCTTGATGAAATCGACAAAATGGCAAGTGACTTCAAGGGTGACCCAACATCTGCTTTATTAGAGGTTCTTGACAGCGAGCAAAACCACTCATTTGTAGACCATTACATAGATGTTCCTTATGACCTTAGCCGTGTATTTTTCATTGCTACAGCTAACGATTATTCTTCTATTCCGGAGCCTTTAAAAGATAGAATGGACGTTATAACTGTAGATAGTTATACCAGAGAAGAAAAATTCAACATTGCATTTAAACATCTAGTACCAAAGGCTATGATGAATTGCGGAATTAAGTCATCTCAATTTAAAATAACAAAGCCGGCTATGTACGACCTTATAGATAGCTACACAAAAGAAGCTGGTGTGCGTAGCTTAGAGAGAAGAATTAACGATTTGTTGCGTAAAACCGCACTTAATATTCTTGAAAATGAGGAATATAAGATTTCGATAACTTTAAAGAATATAGAGAGCTTTTTAGGCCCTAGAAAGTATAAACCGGATATAATAGAAAAAACTGATTCTATAGGTTTAGTAAACGGACTAGCGTGGACATCTGTTGGCGGTACGTTATTACCTATAGAAGTTGCATTGTTGCCTGGCACAGGCAAAATAGAGCTTACAGGCTCTTTGGGCG
>JAXJTR010000078.1:0-22443 GCA_036309465.1 Acutalibacteraceae bacterium | reverse complement strand
TATTACACACCCCTATAAATTTCGGCTGTTGCCTGTAACATAATTATATGTTTTAAAACAGCCTATGTTTACAGTATACCTTTTTTTGTTGTTACTATGGGGTGTAATTTGTAGAAGAAATTTTTTACAATATGTGCCACAAAGTATACTGGCTTAGTTTCGCTAATAGTTCCTTATTGATTCGCTATTAGTTCCTTATTAGTTCCTTATTTACTCAAAATCGTTTTTATCAAAGCCAAAGCTTCTTAGTAAGCCTTGGCGGTTACGCCAGTCTTCTTTTACTTTTACCCATAAGGTAAGGTTAATTTTGCAGTCGAAAAAGGCTTCCATATCCTGACGAGCGTATGTGCCGATTTTTTTCAGCATAGCACCCTGCTTGCCGATTATAATACCTTTGTGGCTGTCACGCTCGCAATAGATAGTAGCGTCTATGTCGATAATATTTTTATCATCTCTTGTTTTCATTCGCTCTACTACAACAGCTGTACCGTGAGGGATTTCTTTATCTAAAAGTCTTAGCATTTTTTCACGAACCATTTCACCTGCTAAAACACGCTCTGGTTGGTCTGTAAGGGTGTCTTCGTCAAACAGGTGACCGCCCTCTTGTGCCCATTTTTTCAACTCTTCTTTTAGCTGGTCTATACCGTTACCTGTTTGTGCAGATACTGGCACAATTGCGTCAAAGTCGAATTTTTCGCTATAGCGTGCTATTTGTAGCATAAGGTCGCTTTTTTCTTTTACTGTATCTATTTTATTTATTGCAAGAATTGCAGGAACGTCCATAGCCTTAAACTTTTCTATAAGCTTTAGCTCAGTGTCTGTTATATCTTTGCAAGCCTCTGTTACTAATAAACAGGCATCTACACCTGATACAGACTCGTTTACGGATTTTACCATATACTTACCAAGCTCTGTGCGTGGTTTGTGTATTCCTGGGGTATCTATAAATACAAGCTGAGTTTCAGCCTCGGTTAAAACTCCCATAATTCTTGTACGAGTTGTTTGTGGTTTGCTTGATACTATTGCTATTTTTTGACCAAGCATTTTGTTAAGTATAGATGATTTACCTACATTTGGTCTGCCTACTATTGCAATAAAAGCTGATTTATCATTAAAATTCTCTGTCATATTTTCCTCCATAAAAAATGGTATAATTGTCATAAACTTATTACGACAATTATACCATAAACAGATACCATATAAAATAATTTTTTATAATTCTATTAAAAAATATACACTGTAGGTTATTTTTCTTTTGATTTATCCTTGGCTACATCTTCAGCAAGCTCTCGCCTTAGATTAATAATCTCGTAAATATTATCAACCAAGCCTCTTGGACCTATTATTATAAATAATATAGAAGCAAGCAGGCTTAAAATAAAGGCTGTTAAATATTCAGGTGTACTGCATAAATATTTAACTATTTTCCACAGTATTTCCACGTCTGCAAAAAACAATAAGCCAACAAAAACCGAACAAACAGCAACCACAAAAACTGCACCTGCTGCTGCATCTTTTGCTACTTTTATTAATGGATTTTCTTTTTTAGATACAGCATCACACGCTCTTTCCACCGCAGAATTAACAAGCTCCATTGCAATAACTAAGCCTATAACCGTTATCAGCAACGCCAGTTTAGTTGCACTTAACCCATAAAACTGCGAAAAATATAGAACATAGGTTGCTGTTACTATATGTATCCTCAAATTACGCTCATCACAAAGACATTCAACAATTCCTCTAAAAGCGTAATAAAAGCCCTTTAAAAAGCTCTTCAAACCTTAGTAACCCTCTCTTACATAACTTGTAGAAGCAGGTAAACCAAGCTGTTGCATTACCTGTTCTTCTTTTTCTCTCATTCTAACTCTCTCCATATTATCCTCGTGGTCGTAGCCAAGTAGATGAAGAACAGAATGTGCTGTTAAATAACCTACCTCACGCTGTAAGCTGTGGCCATATCTGTCTGCCTGCTCTACAGCCTTTTCCATAGATATTACAACATCACCCAAAATTTGTGCCCCTGTTTTTGGGTCTATGTCGTACTGTCCATTTTCGCCCATTACAAATGATAAAACATCTGTAGGCATATCTTTGTCTCTGTACTGTTTATTTAGCTGGTGGATTTCTTCGTTATCAACAAAATTTACGCTGATTTCTGCAGTGCCTTCAAATCCCTCTAGCTGTAAAACAGCATGACAACAACGTCTTACCAACATTCGTAAGCCTGTTGGTATTTTTACCTTTTTCTGACTGTTTGTGATAATTACTCTAAGCTTATCCATTTTTTCTATTTGCCTCCTCACTATTTCTCTCGTAAGCTCTTATAATATCTTGTACCAGCTTGTGCCTTACTACATCTCTATCTGTAAAGGTCACACACTGGATGCCATCAATGTTTTTCAGTATTTTTATACTTTCTCTTAAACCCGATTTACTGCCGTTTGGAAGGTCTATTTGGGTTACATCTCCGTTAATAACCATTTTAGAATTAAAGCCCAGTCTAGTTAGGAACATTTTCATTTGTTCACGAGTGGTATTTTGTGCTTCGTCTAAAATTATAAAGCTATCGTCCAAAGTTCGTCCACGCATATATGCAAGTGGTGCAACCTCAATGTTGCCACGCTCAACATACTTTTGGTAGCTTTCAGCACCAAGCATATCAAACAAGGCATCGTATAGTGGGCGTAAATACGGGTCTACTTTACTTTGTAAATCACCAGGCAAAAATCCCAGCTTTTCTCCTGCCTCTACAGCAGGTCGTGTTAAAATAATTCTGTTAATTTCTCCTGCCCTAAATGCTGTAACTGCCATTGCAACAGCAAGATAGGTTTTTCCTGTTCCGGCAGGGCCAACACCTATTGTTATGGTGTTTTCTTTAATAGCTGTACAGTATTTTTTCTGACCAAGAGTTTTAGGCTTTACCGGCTTACCCTTAGCAGTTATACAAATGCAGTCGCCAGCTAGATGCTTAATTTTCTCTTCACTTCCCTCGTTAACCAAAGATATACAGTAACGCACATTTTGGTCGGTAAGAGCTTCGCCCTTATTAAGCAACCCAAGCAAATTTTCAATAACCTTAACAGCCTTGGCTACATCTTCAATATCGCCATCAACCTTTAAAACAGAATCTCGCCCTACAACCTTAACAGCATATTCGTTTTCGATAATTTTAATATTTTCATCAAAGCTACCAAACAATGCTACAGCGTTTTCCATTCGGTCGATATTAATTATTTGCTCCAATAAATTCCCACCTTAGTAAAAATTTAACATTAATGATAACAACCCTAAATCCACTAAACACAATTATCACTAGTACAATCTACCACAATTTTCACAATTATAACACACTTTTTATTTTTAGTCACTATTTTATAAAAATTTTAACACCTTTTTTAAATTTTCAGCAATTTAATAAAATGCAGATATCCGTTTTAGGTAATTTTGCATAAATAATTAAAAACTTTTTATATAAATAAAATATATTATATCACCGTGTTAAAGCACTATTCGTTTATCATATTAATTATATTATATTTTGTATAAAAAACATTTGGCAAATAAAAATATATATGTCAACAAAAGCACTTGACACCTGTTAGGCTGTGTAGTATAATGATTGACGGTGTAAAGAAAACCACTTTACAGGTTTATGAGAGTGAGTGATTAAATTGGATAGCAAAATTACAACATCGCTTTTGCTGGACTTTTATGGTCAGCTACTTTCAGAAAAACAGCTTGAAATTATGAACTATTATTATAACGACGATTTGTCGTTAAGAGAAATATCTGATATGGTTGGTATTACTCGCCAAGGCGTGCACGATACCATAAAGAGAAGCGAGGCTTTTTTAGAAGACCTTGAAAACAAGCTGGGGCTTTACGCTAAATGGCAATATGTTGAAGAACAGCTTGAGCTGATTGACAGTGCTGTATGCAACATATATAGCGAAAATAGAGAGGATTGCCACAGCGTTGGGATTTTTAGCGAGTGCAACAACGCTCAGGAAGCAATTATTAACATAAGAAAACGTTTTTAAATTTTTATTGAAAGGGTGATTTCCTTGGCATTTGAGGGTTTGTCTGATAAACTGGGCGCCGCATTTAAAAAGTTGCGTTCAAAGGGAAAGCTGACTGAAAAAGATGTAAAGGAAGCAATGCGTGAGGTTCGCCTTGCTTTGCTAGAAGCAGATGTAAACTATAAGGTGGCCAAGGACTTTACAAACCAAATTACAGAAAGAGCAATTGGCTCTGATGTAATGGAAAGTCTTACACCAGCCCAAATGGTTATTAAAATAGTAAATGAAGAGCTTACAAACCTTATGGGTGGCGAAGAGGTAAGAATAAAATGGGCTTCTAAACCACCAACAGTTATTATGATGTGTGGTTTACAGGGTTCAGGTAAAACAACACATACAGGTAAGCTTGCAAAAATGCTTAAAAAAGAGGGTCACAGACCACTAGCTGTTGCCTGCGATATTTACAGACCAGCAGCTATTGAACAGCTAAAGGTTGTTGCACAGAGTATTGATGTGCCTGTTTTTGAAATGGGTCAAACTAATCCTGTAACAATCGCTAAAGAAGCTATTAAGCACGCAAAAGACCACGGTAACGACATAGTTATTTTAGATACAGCCGGTAGACTTCATATAGATGAAGCACTTATGGGCGAGCTTAAAAATATTAAAACAGAGGTTGACCCACAAGAAATTCTTTTGGTTGTTGACTCTATGACAGGTCAGGACGCTGTAAATGTAGCTAAATCCTTTAATGATTTGCTTGATATTACAGGTGTTATCCTTACAAAGTTAGACGGTGACACCCGTGGCGGTGCGGCACTTTCTGTAAAAGCTGTAACAGGCAAGCCAATTAAATATGCTGGTACAGGTGAAAAGCTGGGCGATTTAGAAATTTTCCACCCAGACAGAATGGCAAGCCGTATTCTTGGTATGGGTGATATGCTTACTCTTATTGAGGAGGCTGAGGACAAGCTAGACCAGAAAAAAGCCGAAGAAATGGCTTTAAAGCTAGCTAAAAATAAATTTGACCTTAACGATTTACTTGACCAGTTTGACCAGATAAGAAGAATGGGCCCTATTAAGGGTATTCTTTCAAAAATCCCAGGTGTTGACCACGGTAAGCTGGAGGGTATGGATATAGATGACAGAATATTAGACAGAAACGCTGCTATTATTCTTTCTATGACACCACAGGAAAGAGAAAAGCCTTCTATTATAAATCCATCACGTAAAAAGAGAATTGCTGCTGGTTGCGGTATGAAGGTTGAAGAGGTAAACAAGCTGTTAAAACAATTTGAGCAAATGCAGAAGGTTATGAAACAGCTAGGCGGTAAAAAAGGCAAACGCCGTATGAAAGGTTTACCAGGACTTGGCGGTGGAATGCCACCAATGGGCGGAATGGGCAATATGCCACTAGGCAAAAAGTAATATAGCATTACTTTAAAATTATATTGTATAGTATTCATCCAAGAGATTGGTGAAGATATAAGTTTTGAGAATTTTCGGAGGTGAAAATAATGGTAAAGATCAGACTAAGAAGAATGGGTGCTAAGAAGGCTCCTTTCTATCGTGTAGTAGTAGCAGATTCAAGATATCCAAGAGATGGTCGTTTCATCGAGGAGATTGGTTATTACAACCCAATGGTTGAGCCAGCTGATGTAAAGGTTGACTCTGAAAAGGCTAAGAAGTGGATTGCTAACGGTGCTCAGATGACAGACACTGTTAAATCTCTATTCAACAAGTACAATGTACTAGGTGAGTAATCCCTAATATATTGAAGGAGATTAGTAATGGAAGAACTATTAATTACTATGGCACAAGGACTTGTTGATAGTCCTGAATGTGTAAAGGTTGATGCCGACGAGCCTAATGAAGAGGGCGTAATCGTTTATCATCTACATGTTGCAGAAGAAGATATGGGTAGAATTATCGGCAAGCAGGGCAGAATAGCTAAGGCTATCCGCACTATTGCAAGATCTGCCGCTGTTAGAAGCAACACAAAGGTAATAGTTGAAATCGACTAATTACAATAAAAGCACAGAGCAAAAGGCTCTGTGCTTTTTTGGGTTTTATAACGTTTTTTTAATAAAGCTCTGATTAACCTAATCTTTCATTTAAGCATCTAATAAAACTCAGTGGTTAATAGCTAAATAATCAGCGTAACCTATGAAACAGGCATACCCTAATTACAAACTTTGCTGGTTTGTAATTAGGGTTTAATATTATTATAGGTATTATTATTCACTTTTAAAGTTAAGCTTAATTTCGTTACAAGTTGGTATAAATTGAGTAAGCTTTACCCCTGCTGATTCTAACATTCTTCTTGATGCCTTAGTCATATCAGTATCCTTATATTTATCAGAAAGATACACAACCTCTTTTATTCCTGATTGAATTATAGCCTTTGCACATTCATTACAAGGAAATAAAGCAACATATATTTTTGTGCCAATAAGAGATTTACCATGTGCATTTAATATTGCATTAAGCTCGGCGTGTACCACAAATGGATATTTTGTATCAATTGGGTTACCCTCTCTACACCAAGGGTATTCGTCATCTGAACACCCAATAGGAAAACCATTATAGCCTGTTGAAATAATAACATTTTTCCCAAAGGTGCTGTTATCTCCACTTACTATACAAGCACCTACTTGAGTATTAGGGTCTTTACTTCTCATTGACGCCAGCAGAGCAACACCCATAAAATAATCGTCCCAGCTTATGTAGTCCTTTCTCTTCATATAATAATCCTCCACAAGTCTATATAATATTTACACAATTAAGCAATTACACATTTATATAATAATTGTACAATATGTCAATATTCAAGTCAATAAAAATAGCAAAAATTAACCTCCATATTTCCTGTAGTGGAATATGGAGGTATAAAAATTATAATTCCTTTTTTGAGTTTTTCTTTTCATAGTTTAAGTTACAAATAATCTTAATCGCTGAAAATATAACACCTGCAATAGGCCATACAATCCAAGTATAACTCCACTGACCTGTTATAAAGCTCCAGCCAAGATATATTGCTGTTACCACAATCCAATAAATACCGGCAATATTTTCTAAATTCTTGCTCTTTTCTTTTTCATCTCTAGAATACTCTCCCTCTTGCAATAGCTTTTGCATACTACTCCAACGCACTCCAGCTGTAACAAATAAAAATGCCCCTATACCTGCAATAAACATTGTTACAGTAAGTAAAATTGTTGTTAAAAACTCATTTTCAGAGAAAGAACCTATTAATAAAGGAATAGGAGATAATACACAAAGACAAGTAGCAATAGTATTAAGCTTTATATATGTATCTTTATAAGCATTTTGTCTTTCTTTTATCATTCCTATTACGCCATATTCAGTTTCAAATTGTTCACTTTCTAAAAATTGATACTGTGAATTTTTAAATCCACAGGTAACAAATATAGCCACTGCAACTGCTACAAAAATAAGCAGTATTATTACACCCACTCCACCACTAAGGTTTTCAGATATAGGGTATGATGTTAATTCTGAAAAAGCACCTAAAATTATAAGTGGTATTGATGACAAAATACACAACAGAACTGCTGTTGCAATTTTTGTAGAAGCATTTTTACGCCATTCAATAAATTTGTTTGCTTCTTCCAATGTTATACGCTTTACATTTGATTCTATGGTGCTATCGGTAAATTCTTCGTTTTCTATTTCGTCCTTTAAAAGATAGTCTGTCGTAACACCAAAAAAATCACTAAGCTGTAGTATTTTTTCTAAGCTTGGTATCGACTGAGCTGCCTCCCATTTTGACACAGCCTGTCGTGATACATTCATTTTGTCTGCAAGTTCCTCCTGCGACCATCCGTTCTTTTTTCTTAGTCTGATTATCTTATCAGCTAAAATCATTTTTAATCACCTCGTTAAGTATTTCGGTAACCCTTTCGATTAACCGTTGACCAAATTATAGCCTAAAAAGTGGTTACAGACTACCAAATAACAGCTTTCAATTTGTCAACTAGCGGTTGCAACTAGCAGTTTACCTTAATTTTAGCACAAATTCATAGTCATTTCTACATATTTTGATAATTATTCCCATATAACATACTATTTTCCATTAACCCCTTTCATACTTTCTGTAAACAAGATAATGTGTTCTTTTAACAATAACTAACCGTACACACAATCGTGTGTCAGCTAATTTCTTATGTATTCTGATATTATTTTTCTTTTTCTACTGTGACTGTGATTTTAATACAAGAGGCACAAGTGTAGAACATAGAACAAATTTCATTACACAATTATAAATTAACAACCCCTTAAAATATTACCGACCTTATAGGTTTGAATAATACATTGTACTATGTTATAATGTCTATAATTTATAAAAATAAGTAAACTCAAAAGGAGATACTATGAGCAAGGAACTCCTTAATAAGGAAAAAGAAAATTTAGATATTATAAATTCTAATACCAGCAGTGAAGATAATATCTATTCTGATAGCTTATCGGATAATGTATTAGCTTTAATTGAAGAATGTTCGGAAGATACTGAATATTCATCAGAAAAAAACAATAAAACGGTTTCAAATGAAAACAAAACTGATATTGAAAAAACTGATATAAATAACGGAACAAAAACAGCAGAAAACAATATTTGCAATCAGCAAAAATTATTTGTACATAACAAAAGATATATTATAGCTATCACAGTATTGTTATCACTTGTAGCAATTATAGCTATAACTATTGGGACAATTATAATCACAAAAAAAATAGATAACCTAAATAAAATAAATGCAACAGAGCCACCAACAGGTACCGTTGTAAGTGCCACAAACGAAACACTAAGCTTTAAACAGAAAAAATACACTGTGGAAGTTGGCAAAAAAATAAAGGTAGCATATAGTTACACCCCACCTACCGACAAATATAAGCTCCCCCACCCGTATATAACATATATATCGAATAATCAGGATATAGTAAAAATAGATAGCAAAGGAAATGTTACAGGCGTTTCAACAGGCAAAACCAGTATAACCGCTTTAGCTGACACAGGTATATATACTACTGTGCCTATTACCGTAACAGCACCTAAAAGCCACACTATAAAAAATGTTCCTATGCTTACACAAAATTATTATTATCCATCTGGCTGTGAATCGGTAAGCTCTACAATGCTGTTGAATTATTATGGTTATAAAATAAACACAGATGATTTTATAGATAAATATCTGCCAATGGGTGATTTTTACTTTGATGAATACGGTAATATGCTTGGTCCTGATACTTCGTCGGTATTTATTGGTAGCCCATATTCAGAATCAGCACTTGGGTGTTATCCTCCTGTTATAGAGCAGGCTATGAATACCTACCTAAAAAACCGAAAATATCGTGCTGTAGATGTTACAGGTGCATCAATGGATAGTCTAATATATAATTATGTTGCAAATAATCAGCCTGTACTTATTTGGGCAACAATGTATATGTGGGAGCCTTTTGTAACATATCAATGGACTGTAGACGGCGCCAAAAGCTATTCACCATATAAAGACGGTGACACCTGCCAATGGCTTGCAAATGAGCATTGTATGGTGCTTGTTGGGTATGATGAATACTACTATTACCTAAACGACCCATTATATTATTACGACACTGTTGCATATTCAAGAGAGATTTTCGACCAACGATATAAAGAGATTGGTATGCCTGCATTAGTGTTGCAGAAAAAATGGTAAAAAGACATACAAAAATTGTAGTTATTTTTCCCACTACAATTATCTCTTTTCCCACAAATTGAACAAACCAAAAGCTAAGGCTGTAGTAAAGGATTTTACCCCTTTACTACAGCCTTTTTGTAGCGTTAACTTAACTGTAAGTTAACTATATTTATTAGAATAGAATAATTAAGAACTGTGATACTAAAACTACTGCGATAAGAGCAATTGGATATGTTGCAGCGTAAGCAGCGGCAACATCTTCTATACCGGCAGTTGAGATTAGTGTACCAAGAGCAGGTGTACTTGTCATACCACCTGTGATAGAACCTAGATTGTTTAGCAAGCTTAGCTTTAGAACATACTTTGCAAATAGGTAACCAATGATTAGTGGAACAATTGTCATAATAATACCGTAAACAAAGTACATTGGGTCAAAGTTTGCTACAAAGTCTGCACCACCAGGCACACCAGCACCAACAAGGAATAATACCAAACCAAGCTCTCTAAATAGCTTTAGAGTTGACTCCTTAGGCATAATGTTAAGCTTACCAATTCTACCAAAGTGACCAAATACAAGAGAAACTAATAGACAGCCACCTGTAGTTGTAAGAGCAAAGCAAGTACCGCTTAAACCCTCACCTGAAAGTGGAATTGTAATTTTACCTACAATTATACCCAAAATTGCTGCAAGTGAAAATGCTGCAAAGCCGTGACCATCAAGGCTTAAAAGCTTGCCTGTAAATGACTTCTTCTCTGTTGTATCCTGTGAAATAGAAATCTTCTTTCTTTCCTCGTCCATATTAGCTTTACAAAGTTTTGGAATAATCTGCACAAATAGTACAACACCGATAACACCAAAGATGTAAGCTATACCGTGACCAACTGATACAAGGCTTGTATATTCAGCTGCAACAGTTGCCTTTGCTGCTGAGAAAGCAGGAGTTGAAGTAAGAGAACCTGAAAGCAAACCAACAATCATAGCTGTAAAGCCCTCTGATGTTTCAATAGAAGCACCAAAGCCGATTCCTCTACCAATAAAGATACAACCAACTGCTGCAAGTCCACCACATAAAATTATAATTACGCCTAAAAGTACATAAGACTTAAAGTTTTTCTTCATATTACTGAAGAACTTAGGACCTGCAATAAAACCAACTGAAGTAACAAATAAAATAAGACCAAGACTTTCGATAATCTCTAGTGCTTTTTCTGCAAAGCCTACTTCTACAGCACCCTTAATAACCAACTGATTTTCAAGTGGTGTAAAGAAAAGTGCACCAAATAAAAGAGCTACTACAAAAACACCTGCGTCGCCAAGTGAAACACCTTTAATTGTTATTCTGCCAAGAGCATAACCAACAAATAATATTGCAAATACACAGAACATTAAAAATGTTATGCCCGTTACAGGAATAACCCCGCCAAACAAATTCATTTCATCTACTCCTCAATTTTTATTATTATTTTCTACGGTAATCAGGTAATAGCTTTGGAGAAACAGCCTCTGTTGCAATGCTTGCATCTTCAATTTCTTTCTCAAAGCTTGTTACGTGGTCAAGTGTTAGCTTGCCAACTGTAACGTCCTTTGCCTTAGCAGCAGCGTTCTTACCAGCACTGCGACCAAATACAATAATATCTAGCAAAGAGTTACCCATTAGACGGTTTCTACCGTGGATACCACCAACAGCCTCACCTGCAACAAACAAGTTAGCTATGTTAGTTGTCATACAATCCTCTGTAATGTCTAAACCACCGTTCTGATAATGTAATGTAGGGTAAACAAGAATTGGTTCTTTACGAATATCAATACCATACTTCTCGAACATACGCATCATTGCAGGAATACGCTTTTCGATTGTACCCTCGCCACCAATTTTCTCAATCATAGGAGTATCTAGCCATACACCCTGACCGTTGCCTGTATCTACACCATTGCTTCTTGTGCTACACTCACGAATAATAGAAGCAGCAGCAACGTCACGAGTTTCTAGTGGGTGCATAAATACTTCACCATTGCAGTTAACTAGCTTAGCACCTAGAGAACGAACCTTCTCTGTAACTAAAGCACCAAAAATCTGCTCTGGATAAGCTGCACCTGTTGGGTGATACTGTAGTGTTTCTGCATAAAGTAGCTTAGCACCTGCACGATAACCCATAACAAGACCGTCGGCAGTAGCACCATAGTGGTTAGATGTTGGGAAGCCCTGATAGTGCATTCTACCCGCACCACCTGTAGCTATAATTACAGTTTTAGCCTTTGCAACTAACAACTGGTTTGTTTCCATATTCATTAACACTGCACCTGCAGCATTACCGTTTTCGTCAAGAATAAGCTCGATAGCTGCTGTAAAATCTACAACAGGAATACCACGGTTGATAACCTCGTCACGAAGTGTTCTCATAATCTCGGCACCAGAGTAGTCCTTAGCAGCGTGCATACGCTTACGAGATGTACCACCACCGTGTGTAGTAACCATTGTACCGTCTGCATCTTTATCAAACTCTACGCCAAGGTTGCTTAGCCACTGAATAGCCTCAGGAGCATCGCAAACTAGCTTAGATAGAAGCTCTCTTTTAGCAGCAAAGTGACCGCCACCAAATGCGTCTACAAAGTGAATTGCAGGAGAGTCGTTTGGCTTATCAGCAGCCTGAATACCACCCTCTGCCATCATTGTGTTAGCGTCACCAATACGAAGCTTTGTAACAATCATAACATTTGCACCGGCTTCGTTAGCCTCAATAGCAGCAGATGCACCGGCACCGCCACCACCAATGATAAGAACATCTACATCATAGTCAGGGTTTGACAAATCTACATCGTCAGCCTTAATACGGCTGTGAGCCTGTAGCATTTCTGCAAGCTCTGTAGGAACCTTATTGCCTTTGTTAGGGCCAATTTTTAGCTCTTCAAACTCGTCCTTTTTATAGTCAGGATGATAAGCAGCAAGTAGCTCTTCTTTCTGCTGTGCTGTCATACGGGCTGGCTCGTAAGCAATATTACTTTCTCTTGCTTCCTCAACAGCCTTTAGTGAATTTTGAAATTGTTCAGAATACATCGTCAGCCCCTCCTTATTTCTCTATTTCACGGTTGTTGTAAAGCTCTTTAATCTCATCAATTGGCTTCTGCATTAAAGCCTCGATAAGCTCTACAAATGTACCGTCCTTAATTTCCTGTACACGATTGTCAAGATGGTCACACTTAGGAGCAAGATACTTACCGTTAATACGACGAGCAAGCATAGCAACCTGTGGGTGTGAAATACCAGCAGGACAACGAGAAGAACATACGCCACACATTACGCAGTCGAAAGACTCTTCAGCACACTTCTCGAAATCGCCACGCTGTGCATAAGCAATGTACTGCATTACATTTAAGCCCTGAGTACAGCTTTTTGTACAAGCGTTACAACCAATACAAGAGTAAATCTCTGGGTATAGTTGCATCATAACAGCATCTGTAGGCTTAATCTTCTCCATATCGTAAACCTGTTTAACTAATGGGAAGAAAGGCAATGTAGCAACATACATATTGTCTTCTACCTTAGTTTGGCAAGCCAAACAGCTTTTTAGCTCACGGTCACCCTTTATACGATAAATTGTTGCACAGGCACCGCAGAAACCATTACGACATCCGCAACCACGAACTAGCTGATAGCCTGCATATTCCATTGCACTCATAATTGTTAGATTGTCCGGAACTTCGTACTTTTTTCCGAACAAAAATACGTTTACCATATTTTCCATTGTTAATTTCTCCTTGTATCAATACTCGTCAGGTAGTTCGTCAAGCTCGTCAAAACGGAATACAGGGCCGTCTTTACAAATATACTTAGAACCTACATTACATCTTCCGCATTTGCCAATACCGCACTTCATACGCATTTCAAGAGTAGTGTAAATCTGTGTTTTTTCAAAACCAAGAGAATACAATCCCTCAAGAGTAAACTTAATCATTATAGGAGGTCCGCACAAAATAGCTGTTTTGTTTGTGTCAAAGCCAAGCTCTTTTACATAGTTTGGTACAAAACCAACGTGTCCGTCCCAGCCCTCCTGTGGATTATCTATTGTAAGATGAACATTAACGCCTTCGTCATTAGCCCATTCTTCAATAATTTCTTTATAGTCAAGCAAATCGTCTTTACTTCTTGAACCGTATACAATATCAATTGTACCGTAACGCTCACGATAATGACGACAGTAGTTAATTACAGAACGCAAAGGTGCAAGACCAACACCACCTGCAATAAACAACATATTTTGTCCAACAAACTCGTCATCTACAGGGAATGGTGTACCGTATGGTCCTCTTATTGTAACCTGCTGACCAACCTCTGCCTGATGTAGCCAATCTGTAAGACAACCGCACTTCTTTATTGAAAACTCCATATATTCGGTGTTAGTTGGAGAACAAGTAATAGAGAACATTGCCTCACCTACACCAGGAATAGAAAGCATTGCACACTGACCTGGTCTATGTTCAAAAGGCTTTACACCGTCTGGAGTAACTACACGGAATGTTTTAATATCTGGAGTATCAATGCGAACATCTGTGATAACTCCGATTTTTGGAATTAACGCTTCCTTACGCTCACTCATTTGCTTTTCCTCCAATAGTTTTCATTACTTTTACTATATTCATAGATATAGGGCACTTAGCCAAGCATCTACCACAGCCTACACAGCCAAACATACCGTCGTTATTTTCAGGATAATATACAAGCTTGTGCATAAAACGCTGACGGAAACGCTCTAACTGGCTTAGTCTTGGCTGACCTGCTGACATCTTTGTAAAATCTGAATACATACAAGAGTCCCAGCAACGGAAACGAACAACGCCCTTACCTGTGTTAAAGTCTTTAATGTCGTAGCACTGGCAAGTTGGGCAAACAAATGTACAAGTACCGCAACCAAGGCAAGTTTCTGAGAGCTGGCTCCACTCTGGTGCGTCAAACAACTCTTGTGTTTTACCCATACCAAAGCCTGCTGTTGTTAGATTAGCAAGAGGTAGCTTATTCATTATTTTAGCAGTTTTTTCCTTTTGAGCATCAACAGCCTCTGTTGAACACTCCTCTGTTAAAGACTCTATCTGCTTTAATAAAGCTTCGCCCTTTTCTGTATTGCTCTGCCAGTAAAGGTCTGTTTCTGTTTTCCATACAGAAATATCACCAGCTGGCTCTGTTGCATCTATACCAAAGGTTTTGCAGAAGCAGGTTTCTGTTGGTCTTGTACAAGCAACAGAAACTATAACACCGTGCTCTCTACGAGAAGCGTAGAAGCTATCTACAGGCTCAGTTAAAAATACACGGTCAAGAACATCAAAGCTTTTAACATCACAAGCACGAACACCAAAAATAACAAAATCCTCAGATTCTAAACGAGTGTCGATAAGCTCAATGTTTTTACCCTCTGTTCTAAATTCCATTAGGTTTTCTGTTTGAGGGAAGAAGAAATCTTTAGGACTTCTTACAGTGTTAAGAGCATTGCTCCACTTAGCACCCTCTGTCCATTTTGTATATACAGCTGAACCCTCTGAATTGTCGATAGGCATATATAAAGCAGAAGCCTTAGATATTTCTGCAAATACCTTATCAAGTGATTCTAGTGAACACTTACGCATCTGCCTCACCCCTCTCAAAAACTTCGCCAGGCTCGATATCATCTGTTGTGTAGTTTACTAGTGGTGCTCTTGAGCCAACCTCTTCACCAGCCTGATATTCGCCATAGAATGAGTTAATATCTTTAATAAACTTACGGTTTAGAAGATGTAGTGGAATGTTCTGTGGACAAACACGAGAGCACTCGCCACAGTCTGTACAACGACCAGCAACGTGGAATGCACGAATAATGTGGAACATTTTTTCCTCGAAGCTGTTTGCTGGTGATTTGTTCTCTACGCCTGATGTTGGGTTGTCGAACACACACTTTTCACAAGTACAAGCAGGGCATACATCACGACAAGCGTTACAACGAATACACTTTGAAAGCTGTTCCTGCCAGAAAGCAAAACGCTGGTCAGCAGTCATATTCTCTAGCTTTTCAACCTCGTCAAAACGGTTGTTGTCAATTACATCTCCGTCTTCACCAATAAGCTCGTCATAAGCAACGTGCTTTTTACTCTTACAGTTTACGCAACGCTCTGCAATAACATCCTTTGCAACAACTGTAACAGGGTTATCTTCATAAATGCTGTGAACAAGTAGGTTTTCACCATCTGCCTCAATAGCAGAAATACCGTCGCCACAGATTTCTTTAATCTTATTTATATCAGCCATACCCTCACAAGGAATACCAACTGCATAAACCTTTTCACGGTCAAAACGGTGCTCGGTTAATAGCTGGTTAAAGCTGTAGGTATCGCAAGGCTTTAAGAATACAAGAACCTTACCGTCGAATTTTCTTGTATTAGCAACTAAATACTTTGAGAAATTAGCACCGCAGAAATCATTCCAAACAAAATCAGCTTCAATATCCTGTGCTGATGTAAAAACAGCAGGAGTAATATCGTAGTCAAATTCGCCCTTTTTCCAGCCTAATACAGCTGAAACAGTGCCGTTTTCAAGCAGAGAAATTGCTTTTTCAACCAATACATTTCGCATTACTTTTTGCATCGCAAATCCTCCAATCTCTTGTTTTCGCCAAGGCTTGCAACCTTCTCGGCAAAATCGTTCATTGTTGCGGCAAACTTTGCACCCTCTGCCGCTGATACCCATTCTACACGGGTACGCTCTCTCTCAATGCCCAAGTAATCAAGCATAGAGAATAGCAACGCCATTCTACGGCGTGTAAAGTAGTTACCTGAAGTATAGTGACAATCACCAGGGTGGCAACCACAAATTATAACACCGTCTGCACCACGCTGGAAAGCACGAAGTATAAACATTGGGTTTACACGACAAGAGCATGGTACACGGATAATTTTTACATCTGCTGGGTAATTTAGTCTGTTATTACCTGCAAGGTCGGCACCTGCATAAGAACACCAGTTACAGCAGAAAGCCACAATTAAAGGTTTATATTCGTTTACTTGCATATTGCGTCCACCTCCGCTATAATCTGTCCGCTAGCAAAGCCCTTCAAATCCATTGCACCTGAAGGACAGGCAACTGTACAAGCACCACAGCCCTGACATACAGCAGGGTTAACCTGTGCAACACGGCGAATAGCAGTTGTTCTGTTTGGCATACGGAATTCTTTATCAACATAAGTAATAGCACCATAAGGGCATACACGCTCACAAGAGGAACAGCCATTACACATAAGCTCGTTAGAATGTGCTACACAAGGGTTACCCTTTAGCTTATCCTTAGCAAGCAAGCCAATAACCTTAGAAGCAGCGGCACCAGCCTGAGAAACTGTTTCTGGAATATCCTTAGGACCCTGACAAGCACCTGATAGGAACACACCTGCTGTTGGGCTTTCTACAGGACGTAGCTTTGGATGAGCCTCTGTAAAGAAGTCGTTTGTATCCATACTTGCTGTTAGCATTGTTGCAAGTGGACGAGCAGACTTGTCTGGCTCAATAGCAGCAGCCAATACAACCAAGTCAGCCTCAATGTGTAGCTGTTTGTTAGCAATAAGGTCAGAAGCCTGTACCATTAGCTTATCGCCCTCTGGTGAAACCTTACCAACCATACCCTTAATATAATGAACACCATATTCCTCTACAGCACGACGATAGAACTCGTCGAAGTTCTTACCAGGTGTTCTTACATCTATATAGAATACATAAACATCAGTATCTGGGTACTTATCTCTTGTTAGCATTGCGTGCTTTGCTGTGTACATACAACAAATCTTAGAGCAATACTCTTTACCCTTTTCTGCACAAGCAGCACAACGAGAACCAACACACTGTACAAATACAATAGTATGTGGGTGCTTGTTGTCAGATGGACGAAGTAGCTTACCTGCTGTTGGGCCAGCTGCATTTGTTAAACGCTCAAACTCAAGTGATGTAATAACATCTTTTGACTGGTTGTAAGCATACTCATCAAACTTATCCATACTAATAGGATTAAAGCCTGTTGCAACAACTATTGCACCGTACTTCTCTTCAACAATTTCGTCCTGCTGTTTGTAGTCGATAGCACCGGCAGCACAAACTCTTGCACAAAGACCGCACTTACCGTTTTTAAGCATATTACAAGCGTTAGGGTCGATAGTTGCAACCTTTGGAACAGCCTGTGCAAAAGGAATGTAAATAGCGTGGCGGTTGTCCATACCAAGGTTAAACTCGTTTGGAACCTTTTTCATAGGACATTTTTCTACACAAGCACCACAGCCTGTACATAAATCCTCTTTTACATATCTTGCTTTTTTCTTTATTTTAACATCAAAGTTACCAACAAAACCGTTAACTTCCTCTACCTCGCTGTAAGAGAAAATACGGATTTTCTCGTGCTGTGCAACGTCAACCATTTTTGGTGTAAGAATACAAGCAGCACAGTCTAGTGTTGGGAAAGTTTTATCTAGCTGTGACATTTTACCGCCGATTGTAGGCTTTGTTTCTACAATGTCAACAGGGAAGCCAGCATCTGCAATATCCAAAGCAGTTTGAATACCTGCAATACCACCGCCAATAACCAAAGCACGCTTTACAACAGGTGTTTCACCAGGAGTAAGTGGTGTGTTTAGGTTAACCTTGGCAATAGCAGCCTTACCCAAGATAATAGCCTTTTCTGTACCAACTGGAATTTCCTTATGTACCCAAGAGCACTGCTCACGGATATTGGCAATTTCAACCATATAAGGGTTAAGACCAGCCTCGGCAGCTGTTTTTCTGAAAGTAGCCTCGTGCATACGAGGTGAACAAGAACATACTACAATTCCTGTTAGGTTATGCTCTTTAATAGCATCTTTTATAATGTTTTGTCCCGCTTGGGAACACATATATTGATAGTTAGTGGAAAAGACTACACCAGGCTCGCTTTTTAAAGCCTCTGACACTGCCTCTACATCAACTGTACCTGCAATGTTGCTTCCGCACCAACATACAAAAACACCAATTCTCTGCATTTTGCCTTTTCCTCCTTACTTAGTGTATTTTCTAAATGCACTTACAAGTGCCTGCTGTGGAATATTTTCGTCTAGCATAGCAGGAACATCGTCTGCCTTTAAGCGGTTTGCACCCTGCTGACGAATTACAGACAAACGAACAGCCTCAACTAGCTTTGCAGGCTCTACACCACGAGGGCATCTGTCGATACAAGCAAAGCAAGATAGACAACGATAAAGTGAGTCTGACTTCATTAAAGGCTCAATGTCGCCTGTTTCTACCATATATACAAACTGGTGTGGATGATACTCCATTTCGTCGTATGCTGGGCAAGTAGCTGAGCATTTACCGCAACGCATACATTTCTTTGGGTCTACACCACTAATTCTTTCAATTTCTTTCTGAAGATACTCTTTTGTATTACTCATTTGTATCCTCCTTTACGCCAAGAGCCTCTGCTAGTAGCTCTGTTAGATAAACTACAGGAATTTGAGAACCACCCTTTTCAAGGTTGTAACGGCAAAGTGGGCAAGCTGTTACAATTTTCTCTGCTCCTGCATTTGTTGCACTATTTGCTACTGCTGTACTCTTTTTGTCTGCAAGAGTTGGGCTTTCCATTCTTACATAACCACCACAACACTCGTTACGGTAAGGATAGATTACAGGAGTTGCACCAATAGCACGTATAAAATCTTCTATGATTTGTGGATTTTCAGGGTCGTCCATCTGCATAACTGTGTTTGGTCTTAGTAATAGGCAACCGTAGTAAGCTGCTATTTTCTGACCCTTTAATGGATTAACCACCTTTTCCTTTAGCTTATCAAAGCCAACAACATCTCTTAGCAATTCTAAATAATGATAAACCTTTGTTGAGCCATCGTATGGTGTTTCAGGAGCCATATAACGGTTAACCTTGTCTGCAAATTCTGCATCGTTTTGCATTGCATTATTTGTTTGCTTAATAACATTGTGGCAGGCTGAACAGACAGTTACAAGAGCCTGTTCTTTCTCCTGTGCTTCTTTTAAAGCACGCACAGAAGATAATTTTGTGGCAACTTCGTCTTTAGCAGTTGTAAATACACCGCCACAGCATTGCCAGTTTTCTATTTCTTCTAATGTAACACCTAAAGCCTCGGCACACTTTCTTGCATACATATCAAGATCCTTTGCCTTTGTTTTTAAGGTACATCCAGGGAAATAACTTACCTTCATTATTTCTGAAACTTCCTTTCCTATATTTTGGAATATAACAGCGTTACCCCTTAAAAGGGGGGCTGTAAACCATTGAAGATATCTTCAATGGTTTTTATCAGATAACTATTATAGAGAAATCTGCTTAATAACAGCCTTTAGGCTATCTGCACTGTTGCGTAGAGCCTTAATTTCAAGGTCTGTTAGTGGTAGCATAATTTTGCTGTGAGCACCTTCGTTACCAACAATGCTTAGCAAGCTTAGGCAAACATCGTCAATACCATACTCACCGTGCATCATTGTAGAAACTGTTAGTGTTGTGTCGATACCGCTTAGTAGGCACTTACAAATATGACATACAGAAACAGCTACAGCATAGAATGTTGCACCCTTACGCTGAATAACATTTGCACCTGATTTACGAACATACTCCTCAAGCTCTGCCTTGTTGATGTAAGGATACTGGTGGTCTGCACTGATGATAGAATCACAGTAATCCTCAACAGGAACATTAGAGATGTTAGCTAATGACCATGGAACAAATGATGAATCACCATGCTCACCTAAAACATAAGCGTGAACATTCTGCTGGTTTACTCTGTAATCCTCAGCTAGCTTTGCACGCAAACGAGCAGTATCAAGAATTGTACCTGAACCGATAATTCTCTCCTCTGGTAAATCTGAGCACTTGCAGAATGTGTATGTTAGAATATCAACAGGGTTACTTACAATTACATAAGTAGCATCTGGTGCATAACGAGTAATTTGTGGAATAATGTCTTTTGTAATGTTTACATTAATCTGTGCAAGGTCAAGTCTTGACTGACCAGCCTTTCTTGCAACGCCAGATGTAAGTACAACAATGTCAGAACCAACAGCATCTGCGTAAGAACCTGCATAAATATTGCAAGAATTGCAGAATGGTGTACCCTGACGAATGTCTAAAGCCTCACCAATAGCTTTTTCGCCATTAATGTCAATCATAACGATTTCTGAGGCAATGCCTGAAACAGTAAGAGTATAAGCAATAGTAGCACCTACACTACCTGTACCGATAATAGTAATCTTGTTCATGATATGCTCCTTTTAATAAAATTTTGTATTAATTAAATCTGTTCTTTTTGCGGTTTCATCTGCTGTTAACAGTTATTGCACATAACAAAATTGCACAAACCATACACTATATATAATGTTAGTTTTTTCATTGTTATATTTTTAACAATCAAAGTACCATTTTGGTTTTACTGCATTTTGCACGCACCCTACTATTTTAAGCCAATGCAAATCCGCATTGAAATCAACACCCAAAAACACCTTAAACTACAGCCTTTTACAAGCAAGGTGCACTTTCCGATATTGACTCCGTTATACTACATAAGTATAACATATCACGCAGTAAAAATCACTACTTTTCGACAAAATTATTAAATTTTTACGAAATATTTTTCAGGAAATTTTGAACACCATATAATACCTCGCTAATCTAAACTTTATACTATATTTTGTGTTTTTGCGGTTTTTTTCTTAAAAATTAGGTGTTAATTTTAACATTTTATTCGACTAATATGCTAAATAATTAATATTTATTTCATATTTAGTTAACAACTTTTACTTAAAAGAGGAGTACAATCCATAAATCACCAGCAAACACATTACAGCTGGCTTATACTTATATATTTAAACAAAACCATTAAGGAGAATTTTTATGAAAAAATATAACCTATTAAAAAAAGTAACAGCTGTTGCTACAACAGCTACAATGCTGTTATCAACAGCACCACTTACAGTATTTGCCGAAGAAGATACTACATATAGATATCATCTAAACGAAAATACAATGACAGACACAATGACAGGCATTACTGTAAAAGGTAGATTACCTTATGATTGTGATATGCACGTTTATGTAAACTTCTTACAAAGTACCACCTTTACAGACCTTAGCGACAGCGACAGCGGAATATCTACTTTAGAAGATACAGAAACAGGCTTCCCTAAGCGTGGTGGTAAACCTGTTACAACAATGACCAAACCCCTAAACTGGGAAGAGTCTACAAAAGAAATTTTAAACGAAACACTTATTCCACAAATACACATTGCTTTTAGCTCTGAGTCTACGGTTTTAGATTTCGACTCTAATCTTTTAGTTACAGTACCTTATGATTTTTACAAATATTATGGTGCAACCTCAGAAAACAACCAAGTGGCTGTTTTTACTAACGGATATACAGAAGACGACACAAAGGGCTTAACTGTTGTTGACCAAGAAAGAGTTGGTAAAAACGCCTTTACATTTAAGGCAGATGCCCCAGGTAGCTTCTATATAGGTAACCCAAACTCTTTAAAAGAGTTTGCAACGAGCCTTGCAGTAACTCCAGAAGAAATAGAAATCCCTGAAAAAACTGGCGAAACTAAAGTAATTGATGTAACAGGAGAAACACATAAAGGATTAACTATTGAAACAACAAACCCAAGGCATCTAAAAGCCTCTGTTCAAGCACCAAAAGAGTTTGCTCCTTTTGCACATGATATTTATGAT
>JAXJTR010000077.1:0-8717 GCA_036309465.1 Acutalibacteraceae bacterium | reverse complement strand
CTGCTACAGCAAGTACCATATCAGGAATCATCATACATTCAACAGTAGGGTCAGAAGCAGTATGAATAAACATTACAGTTTTGCTTAAAGCACCGCCTCGTGAAAGCTCTTCCTTAAAATATAAAAAGTCATCATATTTAAGCCCCATACCACCAAGAACAATTACATCTGCTTCTGCCTGCATTGCAATACGTGCAAGAAGCTGGTTATATGGTTCTCCTGAAATAGAAAAAATAGGAAGCTTTTGTGAAACAACCAGTGTGTTGAACACATCAATCATAGGAATATTTGTTCTTAACATTCGGTTGGCAAGAATACGCTTTGTAGGGTTAACAGAAGGTCCGCCGATAGGCTTCATATTATTAGTAAGTGCAGGACCTTTATCTCTTGGCTCGCCTGAACCGTTGAAAATACGACCTAGCAAATCTTCGCTGAAAGATACACGCATTTCGTGACCTAAAAAGCGAATTTCATCTCCTGTGGAAATACCCTGACCACCTGCAAAAACCTGAAGTGATACGATATCTCTGTCGATTTTATTAACCTGTGCAAGAGATTTGCCAAAACGAGTATTTATCTGAGCAAGTTCGTTGTATTTTACACCTGTTGCTCTAACGGTAATTACGTTACCTACTATAGATTCAATTCGATTATAAATTTTATTCATTCTTATACACCGCCCTTTAATAAGCACTCGGCATCCCTTGTTAGTTTGCCGTTACCCTCTTGATACAGCAAATCAATATTATATTCATACTTTTTAAATTCCTTTGATTCAAATTTTGTGTAATTCCAGTCAATGAATATCTGACGCATATGATTAAAAAACTTTCGAGAAGCTTCTTTGCTTTCAAGTGCATAATCACTGCCAAGAACACAAATAAGCTTATCTGTAACATATTTTTGTCTTAGAGTATCACAATTTGCATCAATTAAATCAAAGGAGTTCTGCTGTAAATATACTGCATCAAGCATTTCGGATTTTAAATAAGTAATATAATCAGCAAGTGTTGTACCGTCTTCACCTATTACTTTCATCATAGAAGCAATTTCATTGCCTTGATGAAGAATATTCTTGCAAAAATCTGATTTCTTTTTATCTATAACACCGCTATATTTTGACCACGAAATAAGAGGGTCTATAGCGGGGTATTTTCTTGCATCGGAACGTTCACGTGAAAGACCGTGGAAAGCACCTACTACCTTTAAAGTAGCCTGAGTTACAGGCTCTTCAAAGTTACCACCTGCCGGAGAAACAGTACCACCAATTGTAACTGAACCTTTGCTACCGTCAGGCAATAAAACATAGCCTGCTCTTTCGTAAAATGAAGCGATATAAGATTCAAGGTAAGCAGGGAAGGCTTCTTCACCAGGGATTTCCTCAAGTCGTCCAGACATTTCTCTAAGTGCTTGTGCCCAACGTGATGTTGAGTCAGCAAGTAAAAGAACATTAAGTCCCATCTGTCGATAATATTCGGCAAGAGTAACGGAAGTATAAACTGAAGCTTCACGAGAAGCAACAGGCATTGAAGAAGTATTACAAATGATAATTGTACGCTCCATTAGAGAACGACCTGTTTTTGGGTCGGTAAGCTCAGGAAATTCAGTAAGTGTTTCAACAACCTCGCCTGCACGCTCTCCGCAAGCTGCAATAATTACAATATCCACATCTGCATATTTTGAAGTAGTGTGCTGTAAAACTGTTTTACCTGCACCAAAAGGGCCCGGAGTACAGTATGTTCCTCCCTTTGCTACAGGGAAGAAAGAGTCAACAAGTCGCACCTTTGTTTCCATTGTTTCTACAGGAGCCAAACGTTCACTATAACATCTTATTGCTCTTTTAACAGGCCACTTAAATGACATAGTAATCTTTGTTTCACGCCCACGCTGGTCAGTTACAACAGCAATGGTATCTTTAATTGTATATTCGCCTTTTTTAGCGATAGATTTTACAGTATAGTTTCCCATTAGATAAAATGGTAAGAATATTTTATGTGTAAAAGCACCCTCAGGAACAGTACCAATATATTCACCTGCACTAAGAGTATCACCAACTTTTACAGTAGGAGTAAACTTCCATTTTTTTGCGGAGTTTAATCCGTCTGCATAGTTACCACGCTCTAAAAACCAGCCGGCTTTTTCTGCTAAGGCAGGTAACGGATTTTGAAGTCCGTCATATATCTGACCAAGCAAACCAGGACCAAGTTCGGCAGACAACATTTCTCCTGTAAATTCAACCAAATCACCGTACTTAATACCGCCTGTCATCTCATAAACCTGTATCTGTGCAACATTGCCTTTTATTCGGATAACCTCGCTTTTAAGGGCAGTGTCGTCTATTTTAACATAGCATATTTCATTCATAGAAACATTGCCGTCAAATTCTACCGACAGCAAGTTTCCGTTAATGCTAACAACTTTTCCAGTGTTTTCGCTCATTATTAAGCCTCCAACTTATCTATTTAATATAGAGTTATAAATATTTTTATATGTGGCTTCTCCAACCTGTGTATCAAATTGTCTTATACGCAAAATGAGTTTAAGCTTTAATCCGTAATAAAAAATAAAATCTTCCGAAAAATTATCCATTGGTCTTATAGTTTCTAAAAATCTTAGTCTATACTGTAAAAGAAACTTTTCTGCTTCCAATGGGTTTTTTATCTCCATTACGTCACCTGCAACCTTAAAAAGTTCAGCAGGTAAGTATTGGTTGCCTAAATCAAAAGACTTATTCATTCTTTCAGCCCTGATTTTAGCAAGGGCAAAACGTAAATTTCGTTCTCCGTTGTTCCAATTTTCAACAAGAGAAGAATGAGATTTTTCAGCATCTATAGTTGGAATAAGCTTAATATTTTTAAGTTCACTTAATGCCTTTTTCTTTAAAGAACCCTCACAGAGTTCCATAAATCGTTCCTCTGTAATAGGCACAGGTGAATTTTCACCTATACCGTCCAAAGACGGTAACTGTGATATAAGATAATATTCAGCCATAGCACTTACGCCTCTTTCAAAAGTTCTGTAACCTTAGGACTAAGGTAAGCAGAAAGCATTTCGATAACAGCCTCGGCAGAATAATCATAATAAGCACCTGTATTATTTGCACTAATTCGGAAACCTGCGTCAAAGTTATCTCCTGCTTTTAGAGTAACGCCTGCAACCATTTTTTCTTTAAATCCTGCAATAAGTGTGTCTTCCAGTAACTTTAGGCTTTCGCTGTTTATAATTACGGTTATGTTCTCAGCTTCAGGATTCTTAGCCCAGCTTTCAACAACATTTATAATAATTTCTGCCAAAGCCTCAGACGAATAAACTGCGTTAACATTTTTGTTTAAAATTCCATTAAGTTCTTTTGTAACACTTTCTCTGAAAGAAATAAGCAGATTGCGACCAGCCTGACGAATAGCGTCTTCGCTTGACTTAACCATTTTTTCGTTCTCTTTTTTAGCATCAAGCAAAATTTTATCTGCCTGTGCTTGTGCATCAGCAATAATTTTTTCTGCTTTTTCATTTGCGGTTTTAATGATTGCTTCGGCCTCAGTTTCTGCCACTTCTACACCATCTTTTTTAATTTGTTCAATAAGCTCTTGGAGTTGAATTTCCATAACTAAATCTCCTTAAAATTTATAGACGTTACATAATAATCAAAGCAGATAAATATATCAACATTTTTCTGCTCGACTAAACAATAGTAATTCTTTTACGCAAAAAAAGACAAAAAGGGAACCAACGTCCTCTGCAGTCAGCTGGTTCCCTTAAATATTATTCATTACTAATGCACCCTATTATATCTTACTTTTAGCGTACAGTCAATAGCTTTTTTGTTAAACAATTTTGAACAAATTGTTGGCAAAGTAAAATTCAAATGATATAATACCAATTAAATCAAAAAATTACTGGCAAAAGAGGTGTGAATAATATGGGGATATATAAGTCAGAAATTGGCAAAAATGCAATTTTGTCTTTATACGACAAGCAATTAGAGCGATTAAATAAGCCATATAAAGATTTATATGTAGAAACCTTATTTGGTAAAACACACCTAATTGAAACAGGTAATATGTCAGGTGTGCCTTTGCTTGTATTTCACGGTGGAAACGCAACAACAGCATATAATTTGCTTTTTTGCGATTTTCTTATGAATGATTTTCATATATTTGCTGTTGATACAATTGGACATCCGGGAAAAAGTGATGAAACAAGCCTTTCGCCTAACAACTATGACTACGGAAAATGGGCGTCAGAAGTAATAGAAAGCTTAGGCTTTGAAAAAATCTCTTGCTTTGGTGGTTCTTTCGGAGCAGGAATCCTTGCAAAAACAATGTGTGTTTCCCCCGAAAAAATAAATCGTGCTGTGCTTTATGTTCCGTCAGGAATTAAAAATGCTCCTGCAATTAACAGTATTAGTATGATGTTTCCTATGATTATGTATTGGATTACTCATAAAGACAAATGGCTGAAAAAATGTATGCTCCCAATGGCAGTTACAGAAGATAATATCACAACAGATATTTACGAAACAGCAAAGCTGAGTATAGAACACTCAAAGGTGAAAACAGGTATGCCAAGTAATGTTTCGGCTGAATATATGAACAACTGCAAAGCCTCCATATTAGTAATGGCTGCTGAAAAGGATTGTCTGTTTCCTGCTAAAGGTGTCATTCTCAGAGCAGAGCAAATAATCAAAAACTGCACAACCTACCTGCTGGAAGGCAGAGGACATATGAGCAATCTAACAAAAAGCGAAAAACAAATGATTGTAGATTTTTTGAAATAAATAACGAATAAACATAGTTTTGGCGATAGAGAAAAATTTTCTATCGCCATTTTTATTTTTTTTGACAAAGGGTCTTCTCAAAATTGGTCAACGGATATATAATACATTTACATTGACCGATGTGTACAACAAGGAGAATTGTAATGAATGATAAATTTTTCGCACTGCCAACAGAAAAGCAACGCAGAATTATAAATTCTGCTTATAAAGTATTTTCAGAAAACAGCTATACTAAAGCTCCTATGTCTGAAATTGCAGAAGAAAGTAATATTTCAAAATCATTGCTTTTTCACTATTTTACAAACAAAAAAGATTTATATATGTACCTGTGGGTAAACGCTATCGAGATAACAAGGTTGGCTATTCGAGAATATAAAACTTTGGAAACAGATGATTTTTTTGAAATGTTAAGAAGAAGTCTACTCTCAAGATGTGCGGTTATGCGTGACTATCCTCATATATATGCTTTTTCTTTACGTGCATATTACGAAACTGTACCCGAAATAAAAAACTTAATTCAAGAAAATTTTAATGATACCAGCAAAGCAAGTGAAATGCTTGTGCTTGAAAAAATTGACAAGTCAAAGCTTAGAAAAGATATTGATTTAAAAACTATGTATGCCGAAATTTTTTATGCCGTAGATGGATATATGTTGCAAAAGTACCGTTGCAATCGTATTATCCCTGATGAAATCGAAAAAGATTTTAATATGTTGATTGATTTTTGGGAGAAGGTATATACCCAAAACGGATAAAACAAACAGAAAGGTTGTAAAAGTATTATGGAACATAAAACAATCAGCGGTGTTGGCGGTGAAGTACATTATTGGATTTCAAGACCTCAGACCACTCCAAAAGGAGCAATAGTTTTCACCCACGGATTAACCGCAAATCATACAATGTACGAAAAGCAGGTTGATTATTTTAAAGAGAACTATATTGTAATAACTTGGGACGTTCCTATGCACGGTTTGTCTATACCATATAAATCTTTTTCTTATGAAAATACAGCAAAAGATTTAAACTGCATATTAAATCAAGAAAACATTAAAAAGGTTTGTCTTGTTGGTATGTCTATGGGCGGTTATCCGTCGCAGATGTTTGCACATTTATATCCCGAAAAAGCACAGTGCATTATCGGCATAGACACAACACCATTTGGTACAGCGTACTATTCAAAATCCGATTTATTTTGGCTTTCAAAGGTTAAACCAATGTTAAAGCTGTTTACAGATAAATTGCTTCGAGAAAGTATGGCAAAATCTATATCTGTAACTGAGTATTCATACAATAAGATGAAAGAGATATTAGCACCTGTATCAAAAGCACAAATCATAGAGCAAATGGATATCGCCTACGGAAAATTTGCACAGGAAAATAGAAATCTTAATATTAGTTGTCCAATTCTTATTTTGCTGGGCGACAAAGACAAAACAGGAAAAGTAAAACAATATTCTTATGACTGGGCTAGAAAAACAGGTTACCCTCTTAAAATAATTAAAAACGCCTCACACTTTTCTAACGGAGATAACCCACAGCAGGTTAATAATGAAATAGAGCAGTTTATTCAACAAATATGTATTGACAACTATCGTTATAACGATACAAATATATAGTAATAATCCCAATAATAATTAAACTTTTAAGGTAAGCCGTTTGTTTGACGGCTTATTTTTTATAATTTGTAAGAGGTTTGTAAGAACCTGTATGTTACACTGAATGTAGAATAGGATTGTTATGTGACTAAAACGTGAATTTTACTTGTGCAATATTGTTTTCTTGTTCGTTTATTAGTACAATGTTTATAAGCAATTTTCCGCTGTTAGATGTGGGCGGTAGCTTTATTATAAACATTCGGTTTGATTGCTATTAAATTTTTATTTTATTGCAAATAAGTAAAAAATAACTGAAAGAGTTGTTTTTGGTGGCAATATTTAATGTAAGAAAGTTTAAGCATATAATATAAAAACAAGGAAGATGATTTTGTGACTGATAAAGAACTAAAAAAGCTTAGCAAGCTTGAGCTTCTTGAGCTTCTGCTTGTTGAAAGTCGTGAAAACGAGAGGCTTAGAGAAGAGCTTGAACAGATGAAACAGGAAAATAGTATAAAAAAGAGTGTACAACAATTAAACAAAACAGCAGAAAATTTAGCTGAAATTTCAGAAAAGCTTGGTGCTACATTGCAACAGCTTCCTTTAATTGTAAATAGCCTTAATAATATGAATGAGTCCGATGTTGAAAATAAAACAGATTCTTTTTCTAATGAATCTTAAATGGTAAATTAAGTTAAAATAGTAGATAAGGCTATAGTTGAATATAAAAAAATAAGCTGTTTTTATGTTTATTATATTAATAAATATAATAAACAAAGAAAAAATCATTATTTATAACAAAACAAACCTATGAAACTATCTTTTACATTCTCTTAAGGAGTTAACTATAAATGGTATTCAAAAGAAAGGTTAACAACTATACGAGTTTTCCAACCTCAGAACAGATAGAAACAGCGATATATAAAACTAAGTACAGACAAAAATATAAAAAAGTTTTAAAAAGCACACTTTCTTCACTTATTGTTGTGGCAGCAATTGCGGTGCTTATCGCTACACTTATGCTACCGGTTCTGCAAATTCAAGGAAGCAGTATGGAACCAACACTGAATGACGAAGACATTGTTGTTCTTCTAAAAACATCAAAACTAGAAAGAGGACAACTGTGTTGCTTTTCGTATCAGAATAAATATCTTATTAAGCGTGTAATCGGCATACCAGGAGATGCTATAAATATCACCGAGAAAGGAGATGTATACGTTAATGATGTTCTGCTTGATGAGCCATACATTATTGATCGTGCATTAGGTGAATGTGATGTAACTTTTCCTGTAAATGTGCCTGAAAATCATTATTTTATTCTTGGTGACCAACGTTCTACATCAATCGACAGCAGAAGCTCTGCTGTAGGACTTGTAGATAACGAGCAGGTTGTAGGTAAAATTTTCTTTAGAATATGGCCTGTAGAAAAAATGGGTATTGTAGATTATGATAAAAAATCACCATAGTCGAAAAATACCTACAGAGTGAATTTAAAATAATTGTAATATAAGGGGGGAAATATGGCAGGAATCAATCAAGAATATCTAAAAGAACATAAATTGTTCAGAAGACGAAATAAAAATATAATTGCCATATTACCCTTGAGTGCAATTATAATTACATTTGTTGTCTTCTGGTGTTTAAAGCTTGTGGGTATTACTGTTACATACGATGCCCTGTGTGAAGTTGAAGAGCATAATCACATTGGCATTTGTTACAGCAACGGTGAGCTTATATGTACAAAGCCGGAACATACCCACTCTTCAGAGTGCTTTCCTGAAACGGATATTGATGTTGAAACGCCCAACGATTGGAAAACAAGCATAGAGAAAGCCAAAATCACTAATAATGTTGCTGAAAATCTAATCTCTGTAGCTGTTACACAGGTAGGCTACAAAGAAAGCTTAGAAAACTATGAATATAATGCACTGGCAGAAAAGCATAGTTATACACGTTACGGAGAATGGTATGGCAGTCCTTATGGAGAATGGAACACTATGTTTGTTTCTTTCTGCATAAATTATGCCAACATTAATAATTCCGACTTGCTTATTAGTGCTTCTGCGGAAAATATGCGATGTGCATGGGCTGAAAAAAATCTTTATTATTCAGCAGATACATATAGTGGTTCAAGAGGTGATGTTGTATTTTTCGACACAAACTCTGACCAAAAGGCAGACCGCACAGCTATAGTCATTAGCAAAAGCGAAGACATTCTAATTGTAATAGAAGGTAATGTTGATGGTGCTGTAAATGAAGTAGTATACCAAAATTTCGATAATGTTTTAGGCTATGGTAAAACAAGTAATCTTTATGAGCTAGAGCATTTTGTGGATTCTCCTAAAGAGTAT
>JAXJTR010000076.1:0-5414 GCA_036309465.1 Acutalibacteraceae bacterium | reverse complement strand
GTGTAGGTTAATGATGCGTTATCAAATACAGGTACTATTTGTACATTTGCAGTATCCTTAACTGTTATTGTGTACTCTGTTTTATCAACTGCAAAGTCTTTAATTGCTGTACCGTTTACTGTAATACCGCTTAATTCAGTATTTTCTTTTATTTCAGAAAACTTAATTGTTTCGATATTATTATAATTATTATCGTCCTTAGCCTGTGGTTTTATCTTTATAGAAACACAGCCCTTTTCATCTACGTACTTTTCATCAAATTCCAACATTATCTGCTTTGGTATGCCATTCATAATATTTGAAATTCTAGTTGAGTAGTAAACCTCTTCTGTTTCCTTATTGAAAATTTCTAATACCGCAGGTGAACTATAGAACAGGTTATTGCTTACTGTGATAAATAGATACTTAGTGTCATCTTCTGTAACAAATTTACTATTTAATGCAAGGTCGCATAAACCTAGGCTAAACGATTTACTACCTACATATTCCTTGTTTTCATCTGTTACTAAAACTGTGATATCTTTATTCATAAATATCTCAGGAGCTATAAACTCCACTTCGTATGTATCACTTTCACCAGATTTTAATGAAACATCTGTAGTTGTATATGTACCAAGCTTCATACCATCGTAGTTAGTTACTGTAAAGGTTAGATTTCCAGTTGCTTTTGCACCTTTGTTAGTAACTTCTACATTAACCTTTGATGTTTTGTTTGGTGTTAGCAACGCATAATCAACATCAAGCTTAGTAATTACAGGTTTTGAATCACTTACTACTGTTGTTGTAACTAAATCTGATGATACAGCATATCTATCACCTGATTCAACAACAGTTGTATCGTTGTAAACTAATGTTAGATTACCGTTTACATACTCTGCTTCCAATTGTTCGATATATTTATCACCTGTTACAACTGTTACAGGCTTTGACCAAATTAGAGTTGCTGTGTCTAAGTACATTGCACAAATATTTGTACGGTCCTTAACATATACAAGTGCGTAGTTACCATTGTTATCTGTTACTAGCTTAAAGCCATTAGCAACATCCTGATCAACTGAGCAAATTGTGTCTGTTTTGCCTGTTTTAAAGCTATATTGCATTAGCTTTCCGTTACTACACCACATAACAACGCTGTTGTTAGCAATAGTAATTGTATCTACTGCACTTTCCAAATTCTCAGCAAGTTTTGTTGTTTTGCCTGTGTAACTGCTGTATACATATAGAGTCTTATCACCTGTTGTAGATAAATCTCCGTCAGCATCAACTGTGTAAACAATGTTATCGTCCTTGTTGCCTTCAGCTACAGATAGATTTTGAACTGCACATAGATTATCCCCGATTTTATTTGGAGTTGACCATTTGCCATTCTCGTATCTGCTTGTGTAAATTGAGTTATCATTATCTGTTAAGAATGGATTGTTGCTATCGCTACTTATCCAAGTAACAGTTGGCACACCATTTACTGTTTCTATCACAGGAGTAGACTCGTAGATTGAATTATTAGTTAATTGCTCAATTCCTGTAAATTTCTTAGATACTGTGTCAAAGTAAGCTGTATAAACCTCAGCTGAACCAACCATATCGGTAATACTTGCATTTGCAGATAATACTGATTTACTTCCTGTGTATACTAAGTAAATCTTATTACCATCAGAACACAATGAATATGACATATCCAATGTATTTTTATTATGCACTTTCTGAGGAGCACTCCACTCACCTGTTTTATTATTGTATACAGAATAATACATAGCAAGTGAGTTAATGGTATTGCTTGCATCTTTATTTGCTGACATATACACCATTACAGTTGTATCACCATTTGTGATTATCTGCGGTGCACTACCTGCGTAAACATTTTCAAGCAACTTTGTTGTACCGCTGTTAGCTTTAATAGACTTTGACCAAGCTGAATTTAATTCTCTTATATTTTCGTCTAGAGTATATGAGCCTTGGTCGTATGCACTAGACATCATTTTGGCAATTTTTGCTCTTGCTTCTGATGCAGAATAGACAACCTTGTCCTTAAAGCTTAAAACTGGAGCTTCTACTCTAAAAGCTAGTAATTGAGCATAAAAACCAACAGCACCATTTAAGATAATTTTATTTAATTTCATATCTGGGTGCACATAGTTAAACTCAAAGTCGCCACCAATAGCACCATATATTCCGGCAGAAAGAACTTTAACACCAACACCAAAGGTTAGTTTAAACTTTGCTGATGCAATAAATCCACCAAATGAGAAATCAGGAATTTTACTGCCTGTTTTATAGCTTAAATTAGCCTTTACTCCTCCACCTACATTTAGTTCAACACCTAAGTCAAGAGGAACACCACCTGGGAAAAATAGCTTATGGAAAGAAATTCCTAAGCTTGCAACTAAAGAAACATCAGCATTAACGATACTATAATTATCGTTATCATCTATTTTGACCTCAATAGCACCAACCACATCAAAGCCTGGCTTTAAACCAAAGCCTTGGAATAAACTTGTGTCAGTCGGATTATACATTTCCCAATTATAAAAATCTTTAACATATTGCATCATTGAAGAAGCAAATGTAGCACTATCGGCAAAAGATGTTAAGTCTATATTGAATCCATAAATAAATGTATCTTTTCTTTTATCATAAGCAATAGATACCTTATTAAGAGCTGCACCATCAAACTCCAAACTTAATCCGCCCATTAAAGTAACATCGGCTGGAATAGTAATTGAAAGAGAATCTAGTACAGGTACATTTACAAGATCTGTAACTATTGTATCAGAAACCTCTACAAGCAGTTCTTTAACAATAGTTTTTTCTTTGCCTGACGCATCAACCGCTGTTGCTTTTATAGATACAGGCTCATCAGCAATAAACTGTTGAGGTAGTATAATTTGCACATAACGGTGGTTTCCTTCCAGTATAGAATCAGCAATTGCAGTGGTTATAGCCTTACCATTTTGGATAAGCTCTATAGATTTTATATCACCGTATGCCAATACTTTCATTAATATTCTATCAGGAATACCATGTACATCCATTCGCTGATTAAATACCTTAGTTTTTTCTTTTAAGACATCTACGTCATCAAAGTAAACTTCTTCAATAACAAATTCACTTTCTTCATACAATACTATTGTATCGCTGTTACCCCAGCCAAAACGGAAGTAGTTATACTCGATATAATCCTGATATCCGTCACGAGTTACCTTTAACATTCCGCCAGCCATAGCTTTTTTGCCTAAAGATGCTATGCCTCTTGAATCTGTAGTTATTGATGAATCTTTACCTGTTAGAGCATTAGTTAGCGTAATCTTTGCACCGCTAATTGGGTTGCCTTTACTGTCTTTTACACGGAATACATATTCGCCCTTTTCCTCTGGGAAAGCGTCAAAATATGAATCTAAGAAATATTCAGGTGGGTGTATTGAAACTACTACTGTTGCACCGTTATTATTTAAGTCCTCGATAATATTATCATAGTAGCTTAATTCTGTACTAAACTGCTGGAAATAGTGATAAACAAACTTTTCCTTTGACTTTAATGTGTCTAACTGATTAAGCATTTCTTCGTGATCGCCGTCTGCATTAACGTGCTCGCTTAGGAATGGCTCAATGGCGTTAGTCCATCTAAAGTCATAGTAGTCAGAAGCACTGTTGTTTTGAACTACAACATTGTAGAAAACTTTGCCCTCGTATGATACAGAGCAAGCCTCCACTTCAACCTTTACAGAGGTTGTATCCTCTACCTTAATAGGGTCGTCGGCTACAAAGGTTGCACTTACTGGTTCGTTAAAGTATGACAATGTACCTAGGAAGTCAGCAGAAATTTTATATTCTCCTGCCTTATCGCCACGAAGAATCCATTTAATTGTCTTCTGTGATTGACCCTGAATTTCAGGTATCATTACAGTTTGTTTTTCTGATACAGCAGTATCCATTACTGTAAGTCCACTTGGAACATTAAGAGTTACTGTGTTGTTACGTAGACTAAATTCCTCTGATGCGTGGTTTACAATGTGAAGCTGTACATCAAAGAAATCCTTTAGATATGAGAACTCTACAGGAACATCAATATATACAAGAGTTGGATTTTCTACATACTCTGTGTTGTAGGAGCCTCCTCCACCAGTGTGACCACCGCCAATTACTGTTGGTGTTAACTTTCTTGTACCACCTGATGTATTTACATAAACAGGCTCATAGTATGTGTTGCTACCATTCCAATATACAGTAGTATTAATTGGCTTTTCTTCATATACTAATGTAACATTAAGCTTTACAACGTGTCTGTTTTCAGCAGCATTTATATCTATACCCGCTGCCTTGATTTCATCAAGAGTCATTTTGTGGATTTCAAATTCACCTGTAACTATTGGCTGATTAACAAGTGTTAGCTGAACATAACGTTGTCCGCCTGTTACCACAACCTGTTGTTTTACAGGTAGATAATCCTCTTTGTATGAAGCAACTGTGTGAGTACCAATTCTTGCTTTAAATGTAACATTACCTCTGTTATCGGTTATTGCCTTTTGCTCTCCTGCTTCACCTAAGTTTAGGTAAACAGGTGCATTAGGAATAATTCTGTTGCTGTCATCTACTACATTTACAGTTAGTGTGCCAACAAGCTCTCTACCTGTTACTGTGATAGTTTTTTCTGCTACAGACATATTTCCGTCGTTGTCAGTTGCTATAACCTGTAGTGTGTATGTACCAACTGAATCATAAGCATAAATTATTGTACCGTTAGAATTTGTTTTAACTGTACCGTTGCCAAAGTCGAAGGTATAGCTTACTATTGTACCGTCATCTGTTGATGCTGAAGCGTCATATAGATACTCGCTTTCAGCTATAACTGTTGGGTTGCAGTCTATAACAACAGTTGGCTTAATATTGTGTGCAACTTCAGCAATATCTGTTTCTGCACTGCTAAAGTTAGCTAAGCTGTCATAAGCTTCTATTTTGTACTTTACAGTTATGTGGTCAGATTTAAACTCGTCATCATTATATGTGTACTGAGTTTTACCCTTTTCTGCCATTAATGTATCGTAAAGAACATAACTGTTGTCTTTATTGGTCTGCTTATATATATAGAAGCAATATACATCATCAGCATTTGCAAGAGTCCAGTTAATATTAAAGCTATTTTCTTTATCAGAATTTTCATCTTTTACTAACTCAATACTGTTAATTACAGGTGCCTCTGTGTCGATTGTATATGTTGCTGTTTTAATTTCAGCTTCGTTACCTGAAACATCTGTTGCACTTACCTGTACTGTTACTTTAGTACCATTGCTAAGTGATTCTACAGGTAGCTTTGCTGATACTCTACAGTTAGCTGAATTATTTGTTGTTTCTTTTAGTGTTGTGTAGGTACTAAATAATGCGTCTGTTTTGTACTCTATCTTTACATTTGCTACCTTTGC
>JAXJTR010000075.1:0-3548 GCA_036309465.1 Acutalibacteraceae bacterium | reverse complement strand
TAGGCTCAGTTGCTACAGAGTATGAGGACTACAAAGATATGCAGTCTGTAACACAAGATACAGATATATCCACAGTCCGCACTTACTATCCAATTACAACTGTTATTGCTGATAGTGATGTCCAATTGACTTATGTTGCAGACACACAACAATACATTGACAACAAGTTTAAGGAACTGGCAACTGCTATTGTTGCACACGAAAGTGAGGTGAACTAAATGTTTAATCTACACGATTTTGTGATTAGAACTTTATCTACTATGAAAAACAGACTTGATGAATATCAAGTCAGAGCTTATGCACTAACTTGGTACAGTAAGTCTGTTTTAACTGATGAAGATATGCTAACTATTGACGGTTGGTACTCAGCTGAGGAAGTGAAAGAAGAACAGACAGAAGAAACACCAACAGTAGAAGAAGGTTAGTAATAATGTCTGATGAAATTATTACTGCACTTATTGGCTTAGTCGGCTCAGGTATTGGCTCAGTTATCGGCATTATCTGCAACAGTAAACTAACTGCGTACAGATTAGAACAGTTGGAAAAGAAAGTAGATAAACACAATACAGTAGTCGAACGAACATATAAAGTTGAAGAAAGACTATCTGTTATTGATGAAGAAATCAAAGTCGCTAATCATAGAATTAACGACTTAGAAGAAAGGAAGTAAAAAATATGCGTGATTGGAAAAATTGGTGTAAGGTTGCCGGTATAAGAGCAATTAAAACAGTATGTCAGACAGCAGTTGCTACAATTGGTGTAGCAACTGTAATGAGTGAGGTTAATTGGATTGCCGTTGCCTCAGCTAGTTTATTAGCCGGTGTACTATCTATTCTAACATCTGTTGCAGGTCTTCCTGAAGAAGGTGATAAATAATGTCATACAAACTGAAAAAGTTACACACTAAATGTAACTATGAAAAAGGTAACAGTGGCAGACAGTATATTGTAATCCACTATACAGGTAACACAACAGATACTGCAAAGGCTAATGCTAATTACTTCTATAATGTAAATAGGGGAGCCTCAGCCCACTTTTTTGTTGATGATACCAATGTGTATGAAGTGGTATCACCTAACAATACATCTTGGGCAGTTGGTGTTAACTATGGTAATAATAATCTATTCGGTAAGTGTACTAACTATAATTCGATTAACATTGAAATGTGTAGCACAAAAGGAAAAATTTCTGACAAAACTTTTGCAAATACAGTAGCGTTAGCAAGAAAGCTAATGAATACATATAGCATTCCTGCAAGTAGAGTTGTTAGACACTATGATGTATGTTCTAAACAGTGTCCCGGCTGGTCTGGATGGGTAGGCAATGATAAAACAATTTGGAAGAAGTTTAAGAATGCACTAGGTAAAGAATATGTAACAATGAAGAAAGATTACTACCTTCGCCGTAAAGCCTATATCGACCCTGTAGCAAAATCAAATGAACCTATTGTGAAGTTAGCCAAAGGTGCTAAAGTTGAATGGTTGGCTGATGACAAGACAGGCTTTAGTAAAGTTAAGTATAATGACCACATTGGCTACACTCTTAACACTATGTTAGATAAGAAAGGCTTATCAAAGTATCGAACAAAGGTATTTCCTAAAGGTAGTAAATATCATAGAATTTATAAGGGTGCTATCAAGTATAGCAAGACAATGGACAAGGCTAGAAAATTTACTATCATATCTTATACGGAAGAAGGTAGATTTAAAGGCTGGTATTATGTAAGACGAAATGGTAGATACTATTTTATGAAACCTTGACTTGTTACTACATAGAGGCTATAATATAAGCAGATAGTTTTTCATTGATTATCTTTTCCTTTATTAAAATTTGTTCAAAAAGCCTACTAATTTTTTAGTAGGCTTTAGTATTGAAAATATACTAATTGTGATATATAATAGTTATTATAATATTTAATCTATTCACAATGGATTTTAAACAATTTTCAAAATTATCAAAGAGATTTTCAAAACTTTTGAAATGTTTAATTATAGTTTTAAAATTTTAAGCAAACTTTAAAACAAATCAGTAATTTTTAAAAACAGTAAAACAAAATCAATTTTTCGTGCAAAACTATACCCCACAGCAGTCCTGACACTGCTGTGGGGTTGTTTTACTTTTGTTAACTATATTTCTAGCAAATCTTCAATTTTGCAGTCTAATGCTTTGGCAATTCGAAATAAAGTGATAGCAGCAGTCCGATTAATGTCCTTAGCACCTTGGTCATAGTCCTGCAAGGTTCGATAGTTAACATTAGCTAGCTTAGCTAATTCGGACTGAGATAATCCTTTCTTTGTTCGTCGTTCTCTAAGATTTGTCATTAATTTTCTCCTTTTTCAGCTAATGCCTTTGTATCAATTAACTTTATTAAGCCTCCCTAATCTCAACCACACCATCTTCATCTTTGTATGGTGCAATATAATAATCCAAAGCATCACCATAATATTCATCACCAATACAGATTTCTCCGTATTCTTCTTCGTAGCCATCCTCAACTTCACACATACAAACCATATCAAAGGTAATATATGTAGTATGATTCTTTCTCTTTCCTGAGGTACTGCAAGTAGTTTTTTCTTTCTCGAAACACTCTAATGCTTCTTGCTTATCATTGAAAATTCCAATGATTTTAAAGAAGTGTTCAAAACGATTTGCTTCCAAATCATCTGCAATAAAAGCAGTGGTCATTTGTTTCTCGTATGTTTCAACCTCAATGTCATTCTCTCTTGTAATAATGTATTTCTTAAACATAATAATCTCCTTTCTACCACCTCTTTCGAGGTGGTTAATTCAGTTAAATAGTAGGGTTAGGGTTATCTAAGACCCATTCCTCACCATATTTTTCGGCATATGCTTTCGCATATGCGTCAAAAAAATCTTGCTCGGTGCATGGAGCGAGTTCCATATGTACTTTTTCTCTTAGTTCATCATCCATCAAGCTAAGAGCAACGTTAAAATCAATTTTAACGCCGTATTCATTCATCACTATATTTTTCTTCATTTTCTAAAACTCCTTTTCATTATTAATAATTTTACCATTCGGAAATTTGGTTTTTGTAATCTTCAACCCAAGTTTCGGCAAAAATCAAGTGAAGATTGTCAAAAGGCAAAGTGTCGAAATCGTCCCAGCTTAAATCGTTTTTTGTGAGATATTCTTCAAGAATATCATCAACATTTTCAGCAACTTCAATTTCTTCAATGTCACAATCTTTATCTTTAATTACATTATACGCTTATATGCGTATAAAGTCAAGCTTTTTTTCAAAATTTCTTTAATTTTTTTTCAAAAAATATTAAAAAAATAGCTAGACTTATCGTCTAGCTATCATCGCAAACACACAAGCCACATCGGATATGATATAGTTCGTATGCTGAGCAGTATGGCAGGGCATAGCGTTTCGCATGCGAACTTTTTCTTCTGCTTCAAATTTCCTTAAATCTTCACAAGCGGTCGCATAATCTACAGTATTTGCACTGTTAGAGCCGTTGAAATAAATAACAATCTTGTCATCATATAGATATATTCGATTAATTAAAATATTTATAAT
>JAXJTR010000074.1:0-7763 GCA_036309465.1 Acutalibacteraceae bacterium | reverse complement strand
TGGCAATACAACTACACTCATTACGATAATAAGAGCAATAGTAAGTACCAATAGAAATGCTGGATACATCATAGCACTTTTGATTTTACCTGCCAACTTCATTTCTTTTTTAAGCAATCTTGAGCATTGCTCGAAAGCATCATCTAGATTACCGTTAGCCTCACCTGCTTGTATAATGTTAATATACAAAAGAGGAAAGGTTTTAAATGCACCCATTGCACGAGATAGTGTTAAACCGTTATACAAGTTTACGCTAATATCTCTAAGGATTTGACGCATTGTTTTATCTTTTTCGGAGTCAATCATAACCTCCATAGCAACTGAAAGTGAAATACCTGAACGCATCATCAGTGCCATTTGATGGAAGAATACAAGCATTTTATTTTTAGATAGCTTAAGGTCATGAACGTCCTTTGTACCACCAATTTCCATATCCCAGATAGATTTCTCTTCTGCGTCCTTTTTAGCTTCTGATACGGATATTGGGTTCATATTTCTAGCACGAAGATTTTTCTTAACTTCTTCGACACTATCTGCAACCATTTCGTTTTTATATTTTCTGTTTTTTTCGTTAACAGCAACATAATAATACTTTGGCATAAACTACCTCCTATTCTTTAGGTAGGCAGCAGTGCCACCCATTCCTGAATTGTTATATCCTCTTGCTGTAGCCGGAAGACCACCACCAGGCATACCAGGTTGCTGTGCACCCGGAATAGACTTATCTTCAAATAGAGTATTCCTACCAACATCGTAGCTATACTCTTCAGCAGTTTCTTTTGTAATAAAGCCCATAGCATATAGATTATCAATAGACATTTTTCTAGTGATCATACCTGCACCCTGGTTAAGCTCGATTGTCTGCTCGATCTGAGGAATTTTATTTTCACGAATAAGGTTAGCAATAGCTGAGTTTACGAACATAATCTCAAACATACCTATTCGTCCTCTTACATCACATCTTGGCAACAATCTCTGAGAAATAACTGCTTTTAATGTTGTTGACAACTGGCTTAATGCCTGCTTTTGTCTTTCAACAGGATACATATCTATCAAACGGTCGATAGTTTTAGCAGCACCCTCTGTATGTAGTGTTGAAAATACCAAGTGACCTGTTTCAGCTGCACGCAAAGCGATTTCCATAGATTCAAGATCTCGAATCTCACCCATTAGGATAATATCTGGGTCTTCACGAAGTACCGCTCTTAGAGCTGATGCATAATCCTCACTGTCGTTACCGATTTCTCTTTGGTTAATAAGACATCTATTTGGAACATGCATATACTCAACTGGATCCTCAAGTGTAACAATGTGCAAATTCTTAGATTTATTCAACTCATTAATAATAGCTGCCAATGTAGTAGATTTACCACTACCTGTAGGACCGGTTACAAGTACCAATCCTTCTTGTATCATTAATATTTTACCTAGTGATTCAGGCAAATTCAAGCTAGCCATTTCTGGTGGATGCTCATTAATAATACGCATTACCAATGTTGAACCGTGTCTTTGCTTAAAGGTATTAACTCTGAATCGAGCACAATTTTCTAAGAAATATGAACAGTCATAGTCGCCAGTTTCTTCAAACTTTGCCATACCTTTTTTAGGTAGAACCTGTTGAATATAACTTTTTACAGTGGCATCATCGAGTGGTGGTTTTCCTTCAAAATATGTAACTACACCATTAACTCTGTATGCTGGCACATTATTACTAGCCATATGAATATCTGATGCACCATTGGCCACGGCGAAGCGGACCATTTGTTCAAAATTCAATTTAAACACCAACCTTTCTTTAATTATTCGTCTTTGTATACCTCAGCAACAGTATCGAAGTAAGTTTCAAAAGAAATAACTCCCTCTAAAAGCAGTCTTTTTAAATTCTCTTTCATAGATATCATACCTTCATCTATTGCGATTTGGTTAATTTGTTCTGTTGTCTTATTTTCATGTATAGCGTGTTTTATTCCGTTTGTAACAACCATTATTTCGTGAACAGCAGTTCTACCCTTAATACCTACACCGTTACAACGCTCACAACCACCTTGTTTAGGGTCGTAAATTGTAACATCGGCATCAAGTGGCATACCAAGCATACCTAACTCACTTTCAGTTGCTTTTCTTGGAACACGGCAATACGGACACAATTTTCTAACAAGCTTCTGTGCAATAACGCCAAGCAAAGATGAAGATACCATGAACTTTTCAACGCCCATATCTATAAGACGTACAACTGAGCTGGCTGCGTTATATGTATGTATTGTTGACAATACAAGGTGACCTGTAATAGCCGCAGAAGCAGCAATTTCGGCTGTTTCCTTATCACGAATTTCACCAACCATGATTATATCAGGGTCCTGTCGCAAAATAGAACGCAAAACACTTGCAAATGTCAAACCTGCTTTTTCGTTAATATTAACCTGTGTAATACCGTGGATTACCATTTCAACAGGGTTTTCTACAGTAATAATATTAGTATCGTCCTCATTTAGCATAGACAAGCCTGTATAAAGTGTTGTTGATTTACCGGAACCTGTAGCACCTGACAAAAGAATAATACCTCTATTACTATGAAGCAATGTTTGAAAGGTTGCTTTATTTTCATCAATAAAACCGATACTATCAAGCTCTAGCTTTACACCAAGTGCGGTTGTAATACGGATAACTATTTTTTCGCCGAATACACCAGGAAGGTCAGATACACGCATATCAATTTTTGTTTTATTTATTGTATAGTGCAAACGACCATCCTGTGGGATTCTTTTTTCAGCAATGTTCATACCTGAAATGAACTTAATACGGCTGATAATAGATGGAGCAAGCTGTTTTGATACTCGTGTGTATTCAACAAGCTTACCATCGATACGGAAACGGATTCTCATTTCCTCTTCCTGTGGTTCTATATGTATATCAGATACCTTCATATTTACGGCATCTTCAAACATCTTATTTACCAGCTTAATAATAGGCTGGTCTTCTATATTCTCTTCTTCTTTTTTATTGTCTTCACCAGCTGACATCTGTTGCATAATGTATTCTTGCGCTTCATCATACATTTTAGCCTGCTGGTCAGAATTATACATTAGGTCCTGTTGTTCCTTAATTTGAGAAGGTGTTGCAATTACCATTTTAACTCTCTTTTTTACATAAGAGCTAACTATATTGGTAACACGGTAGTCAAGAGGATTAGCTGTTGCAAAAACTAGTCTGCCATTTTCCTCTTTTACTGCGATTATATTATAATCCTCTACCATACTTTGCGGTAGCACCTCATACATTTCTTCAGAGATATGAGCCTCTTTAATATTCACCAGTTCCAGGTGCATACGCTCTGCAATTGTTTGATATATATCCCACTCAGATACCAAATCCTCGCTGATTAAAACATCTTCAAGGGTTACAGTGTCGTCATCCTGATATTTCTGCTGCAATCTTTTAATATCCTTTATGGTTACTAATTCTTTTTCTACAAGATTGTTTTGAATATTAAAATTGGAATTCTTCATAATAATTTTACTCCCTGATTAGATAATAAATAAACTAAGATACAGATTTATAGCATCTGCAATAGGTGCATTTAAAATTATACAAGCTAAAACACCTATACATATTGAAGGACCGAAGGGAATATAATTCTCTGTTTCCTTTTTTGTTACAACGTTCTTTATTAATGTTACTAAAATAATTATAAAAGATACAAATACTGCAATAAGTAATGCTATAAGCACCTTTGGAAAACCTGTAGCAATGCCAACTGCTAAAAATAATTTAACATCGCCAAAGCCCATACCTTGCTTTTTTGCTATTACCATTGTAATAAGATTTACTAATACTATTAGCAATGCAACACCAACACCACCAACTAGTGGAGACCACCAGCTTGTTATTGTAATCTGACGATTAAATAAATCATAATAAGCGAATGCAAGTGATGCTACTCCTGCAAATACAGCAAATTGGTCTGGTATTATATAATATTTACCATCTGCCAATATTATTAGAAGCATTGCAAATAAAAGTATAAAAACTAAAACTGTATACAATGTTGCACCAAATATTAAATAAGTAAGTGCAGTAGATATTGCAGTTAACACACAACCTGTTATATAAGTAAAGTTGCCTTTATATCTTATACCATTTAGTAACTCTTCTGACGGTTGCTCGTCGTAGTCACAAAGCCAAGTTGCAGGTACTTTGTTTAATATGGCTACACAGCCAACAAACATAGCTGCACCTGCAATGGCACTTAACACAGTTAATATAATATTAACTGTTGTTAATTCTATAAAATAATTACTCATAAATAATTACTTTTTCTCTGTTGCAGCCTGTGTTGGTGCTTCTGTAGTATCTTCTAGTGTTGGTACATCGTAATAATATAGTGTTAGTGTCATACCAACAGCATATTTTTCTTTTGTACCACCTTCACCGCCTTTTGGTGAGAATGAACAGCTATTAATGTAATAACAGCCCTTTGATTCGTTCTCAATATACTTTAAAAAGCCCATAGCTTTATCGTATGTTGTTTCAAAGTTCAAGCTTATACCTACTGTCATTACAGGATAACCTGATGAAGAAGCTCTACCTAAGCTATCAGGAGCTGGATCGGAAATTGAGTAGTTATATAGTCTGATGTTATTTTTATCAGAATAATCCTCAACCTCTTTTGTAGAATCGTTCATATCTACAAATAACTTCTTTTGTGTAAGGTTGAACTCTTCTCTATTTTTCTTAATTTCTGCTTCTATTTGTTTTTCAATTTTTAATGCCTCGTCATATTCAGCAACCTTTTTTACATTTGCGTCGTGATCCTGCATCATTTTAGGTGCATCTTTTAACAAGGACTGTCCTATGGTAAGCCAAAATACTACCACTAAAATAATGGTGATAAATAGGACGTATAAAAATTTTGGAATCTTACTAAAATCTTGCATTGTTTATACCTCCTTATTTAGCAGCTTCAGTAGCTGTTTCAACTGTAGTAGCAGAGCTACCTTTAAGTTTTGTAAATAATTCCTTTTCTTTTTCTGTGTCTACAATATTTGTCAAAGATAGTGTAAATGAACTACCATCTGATCTATTATCACTTTGTGAAATGTTAAATCCTTCTTTTACTATGAAGAAACCATTTTCTTTTGCATCGTCTCTCATTTTAAGGAAATCTTCAAAGCTTTCTATAGTACCTGCTATTGGCAATGTTATGCTTGCACCATCTGTTGTTTCAGAATAGTTCATACTATAGCCTGTAATTCTTTTAACTTTCTCTTTAATTTGACTTTGTGCCTCTTCCATAGTTTCTACCATAGATAGTGGACACTCAGGCAATTTACCAGCATCAATTTGTTGGTTTGCAAGCTTTTGTTTAATGTCTGCCTGACGATTCAACAAATCAGCAGCCTTGACATAGTTAGGCTCTTTTAATTTTGCCTCGTCCATTGATTTTTGTATATGTAAGTAAGCGTAGAAACCACTAGCTGCAACCATAGCTACACCGGCTACAATAGCAAAAGCATAAGTACAACGCTTACCAATGTTAATTGACTTTTCTTTTAGTGGCTGTAAACCAACCATTAGGTTATTCTTGTATTTATCGCCACAGTTCATTAGGTTGTTAAACAGAATAAAGCTACCTGTTTTTAAACCAGCATCACGAGCATCAATATCAAGCTCAGGTAAAGCCATTTTTGTATTAAACTGGTCTGTAATTAGGTCAACATCCTTGCACAAACCAATCTTCTTAACAATACCAGGTACCTTAGGGAAGAAACCTGCATAGTCACAAAGAACCGCCTGTTCAATAGTTAGGTCTAAACTCATTGAAACAAGGTTAACATTGTGAACAACATCAGCAATTAAATCTTCTCTTAACGCCTCTATTCTACGAATAGCAGCAGGAGTATTATACTCATACTCACTATTTAAGCCGTTATTTTTGATATACTCAATTGCCTCAGGAATAGTTAGCTGTCTATCTTGAGCGATTATATCGGCTGCTTCTAACATAGGAGAATGGAATGTATGACAATAAATTGGAAGAGAATCTCTTACAATTACTACACGCAACGCTGTGTAGTCTACTGAAATCATACAAACTGTTTTGTTGTAGCTGTAAACAACATCTCTTGCAACCTTAAGTAAAGGAATGTCAGCAGGAGTAATCTTTAGTAGAGTAAGACCCATTTCTGTAAATCTTCTTGTTAACTCTGTTGACAGATTTCTTGGTATACCAAAAGTTTTTGATGTAATCTCCGGAACTTCCTTAGCAGGCATACCGTAGGTTGTAGTAATTACAGAGAAATCCTTTATCTCGCCCTGTAGCACTTCCTTTAGGTTTTCAACCGCAAGATTATCAAGAGTTTTCTTATTACATCTTGCATGCTGGAACTCTGATGAAACTAAGTCAAATTCCTCAACAAGTATAATAACCTCTTTAACCTCTGGTCTTTTCATTTCTCTTAAGCCATCGTGCACCATTGTTGCAAAGGCTTTTGGAATTTCCCAAAGATTGTTTTTGCCTTCAAGCATATCTCTATCAATCATTTTTATGAAAGGCGCTGTAAAGCGATATGATAAATCTGCTGTGCCTTCCTTTTTGTTTTCTTTTTCTTTGATGATAGGTTCACAGCAAGTTAAGCACAAATAATCTCTGGTAACCTGAGCTATTACTGTTTTCAAAAGTAAACACCACCCATTAATATTCTTAATAATTTTTTATTTTAACTGCTCTTACAAGCAGAAATTGACGTAGTTATTGTTGTATTTATTTAATTTTAATATAAACTAACCCTAATAAAGCCCAAATCTATTAATTATATCACATTATATTCTAAATTGCAAACATTTTTATTAAAATGCGTAAGGCTCGCAAATTGCGAGCCTTACTTTTTAATTAATACGGAAAATCTTAGTTAACACTTTCTAAGGTTGATGATAAGTGTATCTTCTGTGCTTGTTATAGGCACATAGTCGGTAACTGTTTCATTACTCTCTACATTCACATTATCACTGGCATAAACCAAAACAACCTCGCCTGTGTTGTTATCCCACACGGGGACAATCTGTTGGTTTCTAAAGGTATGTGATCGGCAGGCATTATGTATGCTTCTAGCATTTATAACATCAGCTATTGATATATTGCCACCAATCGCTTTAGTACCATAAGTATAAATAGTTTTAGACTGTATATCAGCTTTGGCGTGCTTTATACAATTTTCAATAGTCTGTGCATCTGCCAATGCTGTTCGTAAAGAAGATGTATCCATTGTTGATTGTACAACAGGTATTGCAACTGCTGCCAACACTGACAATATTGCAATAACACAAGCCAACTCAACTAATGTAAAACCTTTTTTACTGTTTTTAACAGTCTGTAATTTTTGCATAAGTTAAATTAACAATCCTTTAATCAAATTACAATCAAGTTGATGATGTTGATGTTTCTGTACCCTCACCAGTAAATGTTAATTCTGTAACAGCAGTAGTTGAATCAGCTGTTAGCTTTGTACCAGTAACTTCAAGACCATCGATATCCTTAACAACTGAATCCACTTCAATAGCGAATACAACCTTACCTGTTTTTTTGTTCCAGTATGGAACATAGCTCTTGTTGTCGATTGTCTTAGACTCGAAAGCAGACTTAATGCTCTTAGCGTTTGCTACATCTGCAACAGTTGGAGGAGTATTGCCCTTAATCTTTGAATATGTGTCAGCGTTCTTAGCTGTGAAATCAGCCTGTGCTTCCTTAATAGCTATCTCGATTGACT
>JAXJTR010000073.1:0-5266 GCA_036309465.1 Acutalibacteraceae bacterium | reverse complement strand
GTTAATGACAGACTTGAAGAGGTTAACCGTATGCTAAATGCAAAGGGCAACTCTGAGTACAGAACCATTACCAAAGCAGAGCTTGAGCTATTGAAAGATACTGATGTAGAGTTAGATTTTGTTCCTGACAGAAGTGGTAACGGTGACTTTATTATCAGATTTGAAAAGGTGGAGTCTGACAAGGTTGAAAACGCTCTAAAGCCAAGCACCTCAAACAGCTTGAAAATATAATCTAACAATCAAAAGCACTACCAACACTACGGTAGTGCTTTTCTTGCTAAAAACTAGAAGATAAAGGAGATATAACAATGCAAGTTATTGACGAAATAAAAAATAACATTAAGAAAGAGGACACTTCTTTAAATCTGCCTGTATTTGCTATCATATATGATAAGACAAATCTGAAGTTAGCAAAACTAGCAGATAAAAACACAAATCTTAATACTAAGAATCAGAACACTCAGACAAAGATTGACAAAGCTCAAAATCTGATTGATTTATTCGAGCAGATAAAAGACCCAACAATTACTAAAGCTATTCCTACACCTGTTTTCAAGTTGCTAGAAGCCATAGCTGAAAGAGAAAAGGACAGAATAGGTTCTCTAAGAAGTAAAATAGAGAAAAGAAACAACAAAATAGCTAGTAATAATAAAAAGATTGATAAGCATACCCAAAGGCTTGAAACTTGTAAAAAGGTTGATACATTTTTGCAGAAGCTAAAATCTTCAACAGAAAAGAAAGAAGTTTTTATCGAGGGTTTTCAAGAGTTTAATAGTATCGCTTTGAAGAAAACAGCAAGCAAGCTTGCTGAGGTAGAAGATAAGATAACTAATGTAACTACTGCTTATGATAAAACACACTCAAAGTCAGAGCGATTAAAGCTAAGCAAGAGAAAAGAAAAGCTACTCGAAACAAAAGGAGCTTTGGAACATAAGCTAACTGATTTGGGTGCTATTACAGAAAAAATCATTGCTATTCAGAATGCTTCAAAAAACAAGGTTGATGAAGTAATTGAAAAAAGCTGTGATGGCATTATTAATGCTGCTACTGAAAACCCTGATGAGTTTGTAAAGAACCAAGCTGAAACAGTAATTGAAGTATGTAGTGAGGTTATTGGCGAAGAATTATTGCAGTCTAAAGAGCAACAAAACTCTTTAGAGCAAGAAATAGTTCTACCGGAGCCTTCACCAGTTGAATATCGAGAAGCTGTTACTGAAGCAGAGATTAAAAAGCTAAAAGAATCAAAGGTGAAGTTTGTGCCTGTGAAAGACCCAAAGCACCCAAACTGCTGTATTATTAAATATGACAAAGCAGACAGCAATAAGGTTCAGCATACGTTGGATAAGCCACTAGAAAACACAGTAAAAAGATAAAACCAGTAAGAAAAGCACTGCCAAAACAAAATGGTAGTGCTTTTCTTAACTTAAAACTAGAAGATAAAGGAGATTACAAATATGGTAATTAATAACATTAAGACAATTCATAACAAGATTGAAAACACAAATATCATAGGCAAGGCAAGCTGTGTTGTAAATGGTACAGTGTTAGTAAATGATATTACCATTCGTTTGTCAAAAGATGAAAAACCATATATCCAAATGCCACAGATGAAAAATGCTAAAACAGGCAATTATCAGGATGTAGCCTTTCCTATGACCAGTGAAGGCAGACAAGAGCTTAACAACACTATCATACAGGCTTTCAACAACCCACAACAGGCTGTTGAAAACAGCATTGTACCTTGTTCAAAGAATATTGATATGCAGTTGATTAATCAGAAGCAAGATGGTTCAAACAAGTCTAATGTAGTATCAAGAGGAACAATGGTTATTGATGGTGAGTTTGCTGTTAAAAATATTAGTGTTGTCATTAATAAGCAAGGAGAACCTTTTCTATCATTGCCAAGCTCATACAGTAAAAAAACCAATAAATCATATTCAATTATTTCTCCTGTTTCAAAAGATGTGTATGCAACTATCAACAAGTTAGCAGTAGATACCTATATTGCTAACGATAACAAAAATATCCAATATGAGTATAAAGAAGTAACAGAATCACAAATAGAAAAGCTATCTATTGAGTCTAGTGTGAAGTTCGATTGTGCTAGTTTTGAAGATGGTAGCTTTATTATTCGTTACGGTAAAAACGACTCAAATATAGTTAATCAAACCCTAAATAATATAGCTACTCAAAAACGCTAATTCGGAGGTGACTATGGCACAGAATATTTTGCGTAAAAACCAAAGCAAATTACCGATGATAATATTCTATATAGTTCTTTTTCTGCTGGAGTTTTTCGGAGTAACATATATAACCTATTGTTACAATTTGTACTGTATTGATAACGGAATAACTGGTAATTTCAGTACAGAAACACTGATGGCTTCATTTGAATACGTTGGCAAGTCAATAGAATTTTCTAGCAACTTGCTTATTAATGCGTTAAAAATGCAGATAACTAAGCTATGGTATGTACACTTAGTTGTTATTGGCTTAGTATATACGCTTACATCATCAAGACAAAATCCATATCAAGGAATGGAACACGGCTCTGCAAGGTTTGCAACTCCGGCAGAAATCAAACGCTTTAAAAAGGATAAAACAGGTATCCCTTGTGCTAAGGACTTTTATGTTCCTATAAGTGGCAAGGTTGGCAGACGAAAGGTTATCTCTAATCTTAATGAGGTTGTTGTAGCTGGCTCAGGTGCTGGTAAATCCTTTCGTAAGGTACAGCCTGATATTATGCAGATGTGGGGTAGCTACATTGTGACTGACCCTAAAGGTGAATTGTACCGTAACTGCTATAAAATGCTCAAAGAAAATGGATATAAAATAAAGGTATTAAATCTGATTAACATTACCCTATCAGATACCTACAACCCTTTTGCGTATATGAATTCTGAACAAGATGTACTTGAAGTGTGTTCTCTGTTTATGTCTGCTTCAGCTGGCGAAGATGAAAAAGAGGACTTTTGGGTAGGAACTGCTCTCGAATTACTCACAGCCGTTTCTATATATCTTTTTAAAGCAGAAAATGAGGTTAAAAGTTTCGGTAGAGTAATTCGATTAATTAATTCAATTCAGTATGATAGCAATGGTAGGATAGACCCTAATGGTGAACTCAGTAGATGTATGAGTAAGCACGCTACTATACACCCTTATGATGTGGCTACTATAACTTGGTTAGGTTTACAAGGAACACCACACGAAACTATGGGTAGTATTCAGAGAACTCTTTCTACTCGTTTACGTTTGTGGGCAGTAGAAGATGTGGATTTGCTTACAGCAAAGGATGAGATGGACTTTGATAATGTAGGAGTTGAAAAAACTGCTATTTTCCTGATATTACCTGTGCCTAGCAATCCATACAAGGCTGTTGCTAATATTTTCTATTCTCAATTATTTCAAAGGTTATTCAGAGTGGCAGATGAAAAGTATGATGGCAGATGGAAACAGCTTGTTTCCTTTGAGCTTGATGAGTTCGCTAACATCGGTAAAATACCTGACTTTGAAAAAATCCTAGCTGTTGTGCGTAGCTATAACATAAGAGTTTGTGTTGTACTGCAAGACCTTTCACAGCTAAAGGCTCTCTACAAAGACACCTATGAGGGAATAATTGCTAACTGCTCTATAACAACATTCTTAGGAACTACCGAAGATAGCACTCTTGAAGCCTACAGCAAAAAGCTCGGCAATATCTCTGTACAAACAGATAGTAGGTCTTATAATCGTGCTGGTCAAGGTGGTGGCTCTGATACCGAAAGCACAGCTACTAGAGCCTTGCTAAATCCTGATGAGATAAAAGAAGCCATTAAATCTAAGGATGATACAGATGAAGAGTCCTGCATAATTTGGGTAGGATACGAAAGACCTTTCTTTCTTACAAAGTTTGATACATTAAGTCACCCGATGATGTGTAAGGTCGGTGGACCACCAAATACTCCATACAAGAAAAACAATACTGATATTCGTGAAGTTTATGGTAATGTTTATTCTAAAAAGAAAGAACAACATCGTTTACTGCTTGATGAAAAGAGAAAAGAATTAGAGATTGAAAATCAAGAGTTAGCTGAAGCTCAACAAGCTGAATATGAAGCAAAGCAAGCTGAACTTGAAGAACGCTTCAATGCTGAATTTGAAAACCAAATCCAGTTACCTCTTTCTGACCAACAGGAAGAAGAAAGAGTGGACGCTGAATTTGAGGAAGAAACCGAAGATATATCGTTGTATGATATGTTAGATGATGAAGAAGCATTTGATGAGTTTGATGTTCAAGAAAATGTAAACCCAGCTCTTGAGAGAATATTAACTCAGTATGATATGCCTGATGAAGGAGGTGAATTAAAATGAGCAAAGAAGATGATATAGTAGATATATATGACCCTATTAAAACTATGGCGAAAATAAGCTCTATTGTTTCTTCTGTGGAAAATATTAAAAGAATGATTAGTTTCTTCAGATGTCCACATTGTAGATTAGAGTCTGCAGGTGCTAATATGAATACTTCTAATACACCTGAAAGTATATCGGTGAACTACACTGGTTTGCACACCGATATTGCGTTTGTATCAACTGCAAAAGACGGTATAGACAGAATATCGCTAGAAGCTATTGAAGATAACATACTTAGAAGAAATGTAGTAGAGAGCTTTGAAGACGCTGTATCAGACGGGTTTCTTACCTGTGCAAATGGCAAGTATTTACTTACTAATAAAGGCAAGGAACATATCAACTCACCAGCATTTATAAAGCAATTTGAGAAAGACCAAAAGTACAATTTAGCCAACAGCGAAAACAGAGCTATGTTTGAGTTCAAGGGAGAAGCTCAAGACGTAGATATATTTAGATATACTAATAGCTTTGACCTTAACCAACTAAACGTGTCTGAAAATGTAATAGCTGTTGATAAAGTTACTTCATATTTTGAGAAATTGGAGAAAACAGGCTTTGTAAATATAGACAAAAACAGAGTTGTTACTCCAACAGAGAAAACATTAAAATATCTTTCACAGCACCCTACTAAAAACTTTGGTGTAAAGCCTGTTACTGCAAACAATATAAATGAAGTTGTTAATACAGTAGCTTCACTAGCTAAGTCACCAAATACAGTTGTAGTTATTACCGAGGTAACAAAGGTAGCTTTTCAAAAATTACAACAAAAGCTATCTCAAGGAAATAACACCCATTCAAACAGCCGTCATTGATGGCTGTTTTTTTAATAAACATTATAAAAAGAAAGCAGAGGAAAAAATTATGAACAACAATG
>JAXJTR010000072.1:0-5474 GCA_036309465.1 Acutalibacteraceae bacterium | reverse complement strand
GTCATATATACGCCCATAATAAGCAAAATTGTTGAGCCTGAAATACCTGGAAGCACCATAGCAGAAATACCAAGCATACCTGCTACGAATAGAACCACATAATCCATAATGCCTGTACTTGCTGTAGCAGTAGCTGTAGCATCATTTGAGTTAAAAGTAGCCAAGCCAACTACAATAGCAATACCTATAACTGTAAATATAATGTTTTGATATTTACCCTTAAAGCTTTCAAACTCGTCACGAATGATTATAGGAATTGAGAAAACTATAAAACCTAAAAATAGTGAGCTTATAACATAGATATTAGCCTCGAAAATACTTGTTAAAACAAGTATAGCTAAAACCATACCTATTACCCAACCAACACCAAGCTTTGCCAAAAATTTTAATGCGTTAATTTTATCTTGCTTTTTACCTGAAACCAGTGCGTCTAGTGATGAAATAAACTCATCATAGAAACCTAAAATAAAAGCAATAGAACCACCGGAAACACCCGGCACGCTATCGGCAAGAGCCATTAAAAAACCACCTATACCTAGCATAAATGTACCTCTCTTTATTATTTAATTTGCACCAGATGTTCTAAAATCCAGCCTTTACATTATATCCTATATAAGCGATAAATAGCAATATCGGTAATGCAAAATTTATGTAAAACTTTTAGGATTAATTGTAACAAAAGCATAAAACACTTCGTTTGTTTTTAACATATTGACAGAAGGAGTAATTTAAAATAAAATAATAAGGTAAATTTTTAATAAATTAAAAGTTATATTTATTGTGTACAATTGATATTTAGTCTATACCCAATGTTTTCACTCATAAGGATATATACAGTAAATAGAAATTAGTATAATATATACTACGAGGTTTTATAATATGACAAATAAAGTAAACAAAGAAAAAATGAAAAAAATAGTCCTCACAAGTATTACAGTATTATTTGTAATATTTATATGGAGTAGGTCCCTTGCCTCCGGCGAGGAATCCTCTGAACAAAGTAATGCTGTAATGAACTTAGTAAATAACATCTTAAATTCATTACACTTAAATATAGAGTTAGACGGTTTTATTATCCGTAAAATGGCTCACTTTCTTGAATTTACAATACTTGGAGTTTTACTTACTTCTACATTCGCTTGTTATTCAGTTAGCTTTAAAAATGAGATATTTAAAATACTATTTATATTACTTGCAGTGCCTGTTTCTGATGAGGCTATGCAGTATATATCACCTAACAGAGGTCCACAGGTGAGCGATGTATTATTGGATTTTAGCGGATGTATTACAGGACTTGCTTTAACATTGATAATTATAACTATAATAAGAAATATCAGAAAAATAAAAAATAAATCCTGTTGACCTTTTTGGGAACAGGATTTATTTTTTTGACTTTATAGTGAAAAAGGCAAAGGCAGACAACCACGTTGAGTTATCTGCCTTTTTATAAAATAAGATTAATATGACAAAATTAAATATGAAATTACTTACGGCTAAAAATTGACATAATGTCGTAGTAAGTATCGTCATCATCGTCAGCTTGATTTGTTAGCTTTCTTGCTGGTTGAGCCTGCTGTGTTGGCTGAGCGTAAGCAGTTTGTCTTCTATCTGTCATTGGTCTTTGCATTGATTTTTTTGCTGTCTGACGACCACCCTCGTTGCTCTTAATAAAAGCATCGCTATCAGCAAAGCCTGTTGCAATAACAGTAACGCTCATTTCGTCTTCCATATTTTCATCAAGAACAGCACCCCAAATGATGTTAGCATCTGCGTCAGCCTGATCTGTAATCATTGAAGAAGCAAGTGTGATTTCGTCAAGACCGATATCAGCTGAAGCTGTAATATTAACGATAACACCCTTTGCACCATCGATTGATGTTTCTAGAAGTGGACTTGTGATAGCCATTCTTGCAGCTTCTTCTGCTTTTTCTTTACCTGAAGCAAAACCAATACCCATATGTGCATAGCCTGCATCTTTCATAATAGCTGTTACGTCTGCAAAGTCAAGGTTTACAAGACCAGGAACAAGGATAAGGTCAGAAATACTCTGAACACCCTGTCTTAGAACATCATCAGCTAAATCAAAAGCGTTCTTTAGTGTAATTCTCTGCTCACTAGCAAACTTTAGTCTTTCGTTAGGTACAACGATTAGTGAGTCAACATGCTCTCTCAAACGTGCAATACCCTGCTCTGCCTGATCCATTCTTCTCTTACCCTCGAAAGCAAATGGCTTTGTAACAATAGCAACAGTAAGAATACCCATCTCCTGAGCAATTTCAGCAACTACAGGAGCAGCACCAGTACCTGTGCCACCACCCATACCGGCTGTAATAAACACCATATCTGTATCTTTTAATACTGCTTGAATTTCCTCACGATTTTCCTCTGCTGCTTCACGACCAACTTCTGGCTTTGAGCCTGCACCCTTACCGTGAGTGATTTTTTCACCTATCTGAATTTTCTGACCTGCACTTGAAAACTGTAGTACGTGGTCATCTGTATTAACTGCGATAAACTCTACACTTCTTACACCTGTTTTTACCATACGGTTTACAGCGTTACCGCCACCGCCACCTACACCTATTACCTTTATAACAGGCACATTATCGCTAAACTCTTTTTCTAATTCAAAAGCCATTTCGTACATCCTCCTAGTTTCTGTATTAAGCTCTATATATCAGAGTTATTTTTTCAAAGCATCTATTATACCTTAAATAAACCTTTACTATATAAATTTAACACATTATCACATAAATTTCAATAACCTAAAAAGATTAATTTATGAATTTTTTTATTTTTTTGTCTAAAACCTATTAATTTTACTCCAACTTATGTTATATACTTTGACTATTTGCAATTATTCCAAAGTATTTTCTTCTAAATATTCCTCTGTTGATTCTGTGTATTCAGATGAATCACTGTCGTAATTATAATCTGAATACTCGCTACTTTCTTCTATTTCTACCCATTCTGTATAAGGTTCGGTAGGTATATCTGTAGCAAATTCTGTAGCTGGTTCAGTAGTAGGCTCTGTAGCTGGCTCTGTAGCTGGCTCTGTGCTTTCTACTATCAAATTATTAGGTTTAAAATATGAAGCATTAGATTTTCCGTCTGTTCTGTCCTCTATTAGTCCAGAGCAATCAAGCCTACCTATATCCTTATCCGACAGCTTATTATGTATTATAGTCATTGCTGTTCGGAATTTATAGTCGATATATTCAGGCATACCCAACACAATATTAATTCTGTCTTGATAGTTAAGCTCTATACCCGACATATCTGTAAGGTCGATTTCTTTTATACCAGACACATTATTATTAGCGATAGACTGTGCTACCTCATTTAATACCGTTGTAACCTTAGGATTTTCTACGTTAGCTGTTTCGCCTATCTTAGGAGTTTTTAGCTTACAGCCTTTAATTGTAGGGATATCAAGCTCTCTTTTGCTTACCTCTTCTAAAAGCTTACTTTTCTTGCTTATAATATAATACTTTGTTCCGCTTTGGATATAATACTCCGGAGTTGCCTCGCTTACTGAAATTACAAGCTTGTTAGGTAATGCAAAGGAGATTTCTGCTTTTTCTATGTAAGGATATTTTTCCTCAATAGAATTGCTTGCTTTCTCTTTATTTGCTATGAAAATATTTTCTCCATAACTCAAGTTGCTTGCAATTATAATATCCGATTGAGAATATCGGCTTATACCTATAACTTCAATTTGTTCACATCTAAACAAAACAGTTAAAGATAATATTATACCAAGCACCAATGCACCAAAAATCATACAGCCCGACAGCAATATATTCTTTGCTTTACGCTGACCTTTAGTAAGGGGCTTTTTATTGTTGTTAAGCTCGTCCAACAAGCGTTTATTATTTCTGTTGTTTTTTATATTACCTGTAAAGCTGTCATCATCTGACATATAAATATTTTCATCATCACCGTTACTGGTAAGTACGCTTTTAGAAACTCTGCCTACTCCATTTTTTAAGCTATGAAAGCCAGACATCTTTTTTGTTGGTCTTCTTCTTACCTTTGGTGCAGTAGTTTTATTGGTATATGTGTGATGTCTTTTATTAAAATCATCTTCTGTATCCCAAGGCTTATAGTCTTTATTCTCAAAAAAGTCCTCCGCCCTATTGGTTCTTACTTCAACCTGACTTTTTACTGAGCTATTTGAAAAGAAAGGTGTATTGTAGTCGTTTTCTTTATTGTTGTTTTTATCTTTATTAAAATCATCAGTTTGATTATTGTCTTCAAATTTACGACTATTTTTTTGAGAGCTTCTGTAAGAAGTTGTCCTTCTTTTGCTTTTTGATAACCTGCGATTGTAGTCGCCGATTTCATAGTCTTTATTTTCTTTTATATTATCATTTCTATCCATTTAACATTCCTCACAATTTGGGTTAATGTTCTATATTACTCAAATTCTATATATTGGGCTATACATAGGCATAGCCCAATATAATTGAGATTATTATAATTTTTTTATATCTGCACCTACATTGCTAAGGCATACTTCTAAATCCTCATAACCTCGGTCTATATGATTTACACCTTGTATAGTAGTTGTACCCTCTGCACCTAAGCCAGCCACTACTAAAGAAGCACCGCCACGCAAATCTCTTGCTTCTACTGTTGCTCCTGTTATATTTTGGTTACCCTCTACAACAGCAACCTTGTCGTGTACATATATTCCTGCACCCATTCGGCAAAGTTCGCTTACGTGTTTATATCTGCTTTCAAAAACATTTTCTACAAAAACAGAAGTTCCCTGCGCAAAGCAACACATAGCCATAATTGGGGCTTGTGCATCTGTTGGGAAGCCAGGGTAAGGCATAGTGCGTATTAGCCTGACTTTTTTTAATCTTTTATCAGAAGATATATATATACCCTGTGGAGTACAGTCAAGCAAGCAACCGCTTTGTTCTAAAACAGAGTTTATAGCACCTAAATGAGATGTTATTGCACCTTTTAAAAACAGCTTACCACCACAAACCGCAGTGCAAGCCATATATGTAGCCGCTACAATTCTGTCTGGAATAATGCAATGCTGTGCACTTCCCAAAGCTTTTACACCCTCGATATAAATTGTGCTTTCTCCTGCACCTTTAATGCGTGCACCACAGCTGTTTAAGAAATCTGCCAAGTCGCATATTTCAGGCTCTCGTGCAGCATTGGTTATTGTTGTAATTCCTTTTGCACATACTGCACCTAATATAATATTCTCTGTTGCACCTACACTTGGAAAAGACAAAGTAATATCTGCTGAGTTTAACCCTTTTCCTGCATCGCAGTCCAGTTTACCGTGGGTATCGCTATAGGACATACCCATTTGTGCAAAGGCTGACAAATGCAAGTCGATAGGACGTGGCCCAAGCTCGCAACCGCCAGGTGGAGAAAGCTGTGCTTGTTTCATTCTGCCTAGCATAGCACCCAAGAATATTATAGAGGAACGCATTTCTCTCATAAGT
>JAXJTR010000071.1:0-5534 GCA_036309465.1 Acutalibacteraceae bacterium | reverse complement strand
GTTTAATATTAAATGGCTTCGTTTTAAATGGGTAATTTTATAATAGTATAAATTTATTAACAGCTTCAGTAAATCCATTTTTATTGTTATTTGAATTTGTCGTATAGTCCGCAACTGATTTTAATTGGTCTTTTGCGTTAAACATTGCAACTCCTGTGCCTGCATACTTAATCATACTAATATCGTTTAACTCGTCACCAATAGCAAGAATTTCGCTAGAAGCTATGTTATAAATCTCACCTAGCTTTCTTAAAGCTAGTCCTTTTGAAGTTTGGCTATTGAAAAATTCCAAAAACCATGGTTTAGAAGTGCAACAGCTTACATTTTCAGAAACACATTTTGTCATATTATTTAAAAACAAACTAATTTTCTCTTCACTATCATACCAAAGGATTTTAGTTACAGTTTTATTTTTTATATCGTTGAAACTCTTAAATTTTATAGGCTGTACTCCGCTTATTGTACTGTATTCTAAAGTGTAGTGGTTGATTTTGTTGCAATATAGCTTGTTGTCTATCCATACACAGATATTAGTATTAAGCTCATTGCCTTTGTTAATTATAAATTCTGCATCAGAACAGGGGAGAGGACAGTGAAAAATCACACTCATATCCTCCAAATTAATTATCATACCCCCGTTATATGCCACAGCAGGCATTTTTAAAGCTTTAAGCTCCTCATATCTGGTTATTCCTTGTATAGCACGCCCAGTACAAGGCACAACCATAACACCCTTATTTATAGCCTTATTAATGGTCAGTATATTTTCTCTGGAAATTTCCCTGTTATCATTTAAAAGTGTTCCGTCAAGGTCGGTAGCAATCATTTTATATTTCATAATAATTATTAATCCTTATGTTTGGTATATCTAAAATAAATTCCCACCTTTGCTTGTAAGGTGGGAATAGTTTGTTGTGATAGGTATATAAATTAAGCGTTAAATGGCTTATCCTCATAAATTCTTTCAATAGCTGTTGCAAATGCAGGAGCTACAGGTAGAATTGTAAACTTATCAATTAGCTTTTCGCCCTCAACAGGAATTGTGTCAAGAAGAACAACCTCAGAAATAACACTGTTCTGAATTCTCTCAAGAGCTGGACCAGAAAGAACACCGTGAGTAGCACAAGCTGTAACACTTTGAGCACCGCCCTTTTCAATTAGAGCAGCAGCAGCGTTGCATAGTGTACCAGCTGTATCTATCATATCGTCTACAAGAATAACCTTCTTATCACGAACATCACCAATAATGTTCATAACCTCAGAAACATTAGCCTTTTGTCTTCTCTTGTCAACAATTGCAAGACCACAACCAATTTTATTTGCAAAATTTCTTGCACGAGTAACTGAACCAAGGTCAGGAGAAACAACAATATAGTCGTCCTGATTGTCACCAACCATATCTTTCATATGGTTAGCAAGTAGAGGAGCACCCAACAAATGGTCAACAGGAATGTTGAAAAATCCCTGAATCTGATTTGCGTGTAAATCCATTGTTAGCACTCTGTCAGCACCTGCTGTTGTAATAATGTCAGCAACTAATTTAGCTGAAATTGGATCTCTTGGCTTAGCTTTTCTGTCCTGTCTAGCATAGCCAAAGTATGGCATAACAGCAGTAATTCTCGCTGCAGATGCACGCTTCATAGCATCAATCATAATCAATAGCTCCATTAAGCTATCATTTACAGGAGCACAAGTTGACTGTACAATAAAACACTCAGAGCCACGAACAGACTCGTTTAATGAAACAGCAATTTCACCATCGCTAAATGTTTTACATTCTGAGTTACCTAAAGGTAAACCTAGACCATCAGCAATTCCCTGTGCAACAGTTTTGTTAGAACTGCCTGCGAAAATTTTAATGTCCTTACCGTGAAAATTCATTTGAAATCCTCCTATAATCAGTTACATATATATGTAAATAAATTATTTAATAAGCTTGAATAATTAATATGGATATTTGCCAAACTTGTTCATAGCAATATCGTTTAGCTCTGCAAGCTGTGCAGGGTCGTTTGCACCCAACACTGTATCTGATGATTCAGCAGTATAAGCACCAACATTTTTAGCGTTAGCAATTAATAGCTTTAAAGCATCAGGTAAATAGTATTCTTTAGCTGCATTGTTAGCTTGAATACTGTCTAATACGCTTAATAAGTCATTTGTATTGAACCAAAAACAACCTGAGTTAACCTCGTTAATAGCTTTTGTAGCTTCATCAGCATCTTTTTGTTCAACAATAGCTTTTAGGGAATTGTCGTCATTTCTAACAATTCTGCCATAGCCTGTTGGGTCGTCAACTTTAGCTGAAATAACAGTTGCACTTCTATTAGACTCAATATGCTGAGTATATGCTTTACTTATGGTATCACTGTCCATAAAGGGAGCATCACCGTTTAAAATAATAACATCACCGCTGTTAGCCTGTAGAAAATCCTTAGCCATCATAACAGCGTGACCTGTACCAAGTCTTTCAGCCTGATAAACAGTGCTTATATTGTAAGGAAGTGTAGTTATATATTCGTCAATACATTCCTTTTTAAAGCCCTTAACTACACAAATATTTTCAACACCACTTGTGCGTAGTGCATCAATAACCCATTGTAGCATTGGCTTGCACAAAACTTCTGATAAAGTTTTAGGCTTGTCAGACTTCATTCTTTTGCCTTCACCACCGGCAAGAATAACAGCACTTTTATTTGCCATAAGGTTAAAACCTCCATAATTTTATCTTTTAAAAAATGCCATAGCATATTTTTGAACATACAAATATATTATCTCACAGAAAAAATTTTTTTCAACCCTTTTCGCCGAGAAATTACGAAAAATTACAAATTTATCGTTTTTAACAGTAAATTTTTATTTTTTTATTTATTAATTAGAATGTTTATAAAATTAGAAAAGGAAAAAAATAAAAATAATTCCATTAAATTATAGAAAAGGTATGGAAATTTGTAAAAAGATTTGTTATAATACCTAGTAGACTTGATATTAAAGTCCCTAAATGTGCATTGTTGTTTGATTTAATTTTAAAACAGCAATGCTATAAACTAAATTTTATCAGGAGGTATCTATTCCCATGAGTCATAAGTATGTTTACCTTTTCTCAGAGGGTAATGAGACAATGAGAGAGCTACTTGGTGGTAAAGGTGCAAACCTAGCTGGTATGACAAACCTAGGTATGCCAGTTCCACAGGGCTTTACAGTTTCAACTGAGGCTTGTACTCGTTATTACGAGGACGGTAAGGTTATTTCTGCAGACATCGAGGAGCAGATCTACGCTGCATTAGCAGAAGTTGAAAAGATTAACGAGAAGAAGTTTGGCGATTCTCAAAACCCACTTCTAGTATCAGTTCGTTCAGGTGCAAGAGCTTCAATGCCAGGTATGATGGACACAATTCTAAACCTAGGTCTTAACGACGAGGTTGTTGCTGGTCTTATCGCTGGTAACCCAGATCCAAAGTTTGAGAGATTCGTATACGACTCTTATCGTCGTTTTATCCAGATGTTCTCAGACGTTGTTATGGAAATTTCTAAGAAGCGTTTCGAAGTTATCATTGACGAGCTAAAAGAGAAGAAGGGCGTTAAAGATGATATCGAGCTAGACGCTGAAGATATGAAGAACCTTGTTGTACTATTCAAAGAGTACTATAAGGAGCAGAAGGGTGAAGATTTCCCAACAGATCCTAAGGAGCAGTTAATGGCTGCTGTTAAGGCTGTATTCCGTTCATGGGACAACCCTCGTGCAAATGTATATAGAAGAATGAACGATATCCCATATTCATGGGGTACTGCTGTTAACGTACAGCCAATGGTATTCGGTAACCTAAACGAGAACTCAGGTACAGGTGTTGCATTTACTCGTGACCCAGCTACAGGTGAGAAGGCTCTATTTGGTGAGTACCTAATCAACGCTCAGGGTGAGGACGTTGTTGCTGGTGTTAGAACACCAAGCACAATCGACAAGCTAGCTGAGGAGATGCCAGAGGTTTACAACCAGTTTGTTGAGATTGCTAACAAGCTAGAGAATCACTATAGAGATATGCAGGATATGGAGTTTACTATCGAGAACGGTAAGCTTTATATGCTACAGACAAGAAATGGTAAGAGAACAGCTGCTGCTGCTCTAAAGATTGCTGTTGACCTAGTTGACGAGGGTATGATTTCTGAGGAAGAGGCTGTACTAAGAGTTGAGCCAAAGCAGCTTGACGCTTTACTACACCCACAGTTCGACGCTAAGGCTCTAAAGGCTGCTACACCAATCGGTAAGGGTCTTGCTGCATCACCAGGTGCTGCTTGCGGTAGAGTTGTATTTACAGCTGAAGATGCTAAAGAGTGGGCAAACAACGGTGAAAAGGTTGTTCTTGTAAGACTAGAAACATCACCAGAGGATATCGAAGGTATGAACGCTGCTGAGGGTATTCTAACAGTTCGTGGTGGTATGACATCTCACGCTGCTGTTGTTGCTCGTGGTATGGGTACTTGCTGTGTATCTGGTTGTGGCGAAATTACTATCAACGAGGAAGCTAAGCAGTTTACTCTAGGTGGTAAGACAATCAACGAGGGCGACTACATTTCTCTAAATGGTTCAACAGGTGACATTTACGGTGAGGCTATTGCTACAGCAGAGGCTGCTATCGTAGGTGACTTTGATAGATTTATGGGTTGGGCAGATGCTGCTAGAACACTAGTTGTTAGAACAAATGCTGATAACCCAAGAGATACAGCTCAGGCTGTTAAGTTTGGTGCTGAGGGTATTGGTCTTTGCCGTACAGAGCATATGTTCTTCGAGGGTGACAGAATTAAGGCTATCCGTGAGATGATCGTTTCTGAGACTGTTGAAGAGAGAGAAAAGGCTCTTGCTAAGATTATGCCTCTACAGCAGGGTGACTTCGAGGAGATGTACAGAGTTCTTGAGGGCCGTCCAATGACAATCAGATTCCTAGATCCACCTCTACATGAGTTCGTTCCTACAAAGGAAGAGGACATCAACGAGCTAGCTGGTGAGATGAACATCACAGTTGAGCACCTAAAGGAAATCATTTCTGGTCTACACGAGTTCAACCCAATGATGGGTCACCGTGGTTGCCGTCTTGCTGTAACATACCCAGAGATCGCAGCTATGCAGACAACTGCTGTTATCAACGCTGCTATCGTTGTTAACAAGGAGAACCCAGAGTACAACATCGTACCTGAGATCATGATTCCACTTGTAGGCGAGATCAAAGAGCTTAAGTATGTTAAGGATGTAGTTACAGCTACAGCTGATAAGATCATCGCTGAGGCTGGCGTAACTATGGATTACAAGGTTGGTACAATGATCGAGATCCCAAGAGCTGCTCTAACAGCTGACGAGATCGCTAAAGAGGCTGAGTTCTTCAGCTTTGGTACTAACGACCTTACACAGATGACATTCGGCTTCAGCCGTGATGACGCTGGTAAGTTCCTAGACGCTTACTATGACACAAAGATCTACGAGTCAGATCCATTTGCTAAGCTAGACCAGACAGGTGTTGGTAAACTAGTTAAGATGGCTG
>JAXJTR010000070.1:0-18315 GCA_036309465.1 Acutalibacteraceae bacterium | reverse complement strand
ATTGCTTCTACTTCAAAACCAAGCTTGCTTGCAACCTCGTTTAAGAAAACAATTCTTTTATTAAGACTATCTAACAATGTTAAGTTAATATCATTTCGCAAGATTTTTAATGGAATACCAGGAAACCCTGCACCTGTACCAATATCTATAATCTTAGCATTTTCTTTTATTTTTACATAATGAGCAACTGTACAGCTATCTACAAAGTGCTTAATAGCAATTTCATTTGGCTCTTTAATAGCTGTAAGATTCATTTTATTATTCCACTCTATTAGTAGATTACAATATAAATTAAATTGTTCAATTTGGTTTTGAGTTAATTCTATTTTAAACTTTTTAAAACCGTTAACCAGTATTTCATTAAAATTATCCATAATATTATTCCTTATTATTATTTTTATGCTGAGCAAGCCATATTAAAAGAACAGAAATATCTGCCGGACTTACACCGCTTATTCTTGAAGCCTGACCTATATTTTCTGGCTTTATTTTATTTAGCTTTTCTATAGCCTCTAATCTTAAGCCTGTTATTTCTGCAAAATCAATTCTTGGTAGTCTTTTTTCCTCAAGCTTACGCATTTTTGCAATTTGCTCTAGCTGTCGTTTTATATATCCCTCGTATTTAACATCTATTTCAACCTGTTCTAATACGTTAGGGTCTAGCTGTGGTCTTGTAGTGTCTACTGTTTTTAAAGCATTGTAGCTTATTTGAGGGCGTTTCATTAGGTCGATTAATCTTATACCTGTTGTTATAGGTGATGTTTCACGTGAAACAAGTATCTCGTTTACTTCATCTGTAGGAGAGATTACTGTATTTTTTAATCTTTTTATTTCTTCCTTTTTCTGTTGTTGCTTTTCTGTAAAGCGTTGCCATCTTTCGTCAGATATTAAGCCTATTTCTCTACCCATTGGAGTTAGTCGTTCATCTGCGTTATCTTGTCTTAGAATTAATCTATATTCAGAACGAGATGTCATCATTCTATATGGGTCGTTAGCACCCTTTGTAACTAAATCGTCTATTAGCGTACCAATATATGATGAAGCACGGTCTAAAATAAATGGTTCTTTGCCCTGAACCTTTAGTGCTGCGTTAATACCTGCAACTAATCCCTGTGCGGCGGCTTCTTCATAACCAGAACTACCATTAAACTGACCAGCACCATATAAATAAGGAAAATCTTCAAATTCTAATGTACTCATCATCATTGTTGGGTCTACGCAATCGTATTCAATAGCATAGGCTGGTCGCATAACTACTACATTTTCCAAACCCTTAATAGAGTGGTAAAAATCAATTTGAACATCTTCAGGTAAAGATGATGACATACCCTGTAGATACATCTCTTCTGTACCTAAACCACAAGGCTCAATAAATAACTGATGTCTTGGCTTATCTGCAAAACGAACAATTTTATCTTCAATACTTGGACAATATCTAGGGCCTACACCTTCGATTAATCCACCATATAAAGGTGAACGATGAATATTATCCATAATAATCTTTTTAGTATTATCATTTGTCCAACTTATATGGCACATTACCTTATTATTTACAGGGGTTAAGGTGTCGTAAGAGAAATTAGGAACATCTTCGTCGCCTGGTTGTTCCTCAAGGTCTGTAAAGTCTATACTTTTTCTATGTACTCTTGCAGGGGTTCCTGTTTTAAATCTACGCAAAGATAAACCCAAATCCTTTAAGGATTGACCAAGAAAAGAAGCAGGGAATATACCGTCAGGACCACTATCGTAAGAAACATCGCCAACATAAATTTTACCGCCTAAAAATGTACCTGTTGCAATTATAACAGCCTTACATTCATACACAGCTTTTAGTCTTGTTTCTAAAATCCAGCAATCTTCACCCTTAGAAATACTAACAATTTCTGCTTGATGTAGCTCGAGATTTTCTTGTAGCTCCATTTTATGCTTCATAGTGTCGGCATATTTTCTTCTGTCAATTTGTGCACGCAAAGAATGTACAGCAGGACCTTTTCCACGATTTAACATTCTCATTTGTAAAAGACTTTCATCGGCTGTTTTGCCCATTTCGCCACCAAGTGCATCTATCTCTCGCACTAGGTGCCCCTTTGCAGTACCACCTATAGAGGGATTACAAGGGCAATTTCCAACTGCGTCCATATTTATAGTAAATGCTACTGTATTACAACCTAGTCTTGCAGAAGCCAAAGCAGCCTCTATGCCTGCGTGACCTGCACCAATTATAGCAACATCAAATTTACCTGCTAAAAAACTCATAAATTCACCTCGAAAAAATCATATAGAAAAATTTTACCCTTATTTGCCCACGCAAAAACGAGAAAATACATTATGCACTATAACCTCGCTTGCACGCTCGCCTGTTATTTCAAGAATACTTTGAATAGCATCTTCAATAGAAACTGTTGTGGCATCAAGTGTAAAACCAAAATCTATAGCCTGTATACCCTCATTTATAGCATCTAATGCTCTTACTGCACAATCTCGCTGTCTTTCTGTAGCAAGAGTAGCCACAGATGGGTCAAAGTCTGCTGTGCCTGTTACTTTTTCAACAATTTCAACAAGCTCATTTACACCGTCACCGTTTTTGGCAGAGATAAACACTACATTTTCTACATACGTTTTTATAAATTCTACATCAATTAATGTTTCAACATCTGTTTTATTTATTATTGCAATGGCAGGCATATTTGTTATAGTTTTTAACAAATTAACATCTTCGTCATTAAGATGCTGGGTAGCGTCAAACATTGCTAATATAAGACCTGCTGTTTCTATCTTTTTTCGTGCTTTTTCAACACCAATTTTCTCAACAATATTGTCGGTATCTCTTAAACCTGCTGTGTCAGAAAGATTTAATGTAACATCACCCAGCACAACAGTTTCTTCAATAATATCACGGGTAGTACCAGGGATATCAGTTACAATAGACTTTTCATAGCCTGTTAAAAGGTTCATAAGTGTAGACTTACCAACATTAGGCTTACCAACAATAATTGTATCTACACCTCTTTTTAAAATCATACCTGCATCGTAATTTTTAAGTAGTCCCTGTACAAGAGTTTTAGCTGTATTTAGCTGACTTTTTAAATTTTCATTGTCAACTTGTGGAATATCTTCCTCTGGGTAATCTGCCCAAGCAGAAAGATGTGCAGCACTGTTAACTAATATATTGTTTATTTTAAAAATTTCTTTACTTATTTTACCCTCTCGGCAAGCAAGAGCCGCCCTTGCCTCGGTTTTACCCTTAGCAGAGATGATATCCATAACCGACTCAGCCTCTGACAAGTCCATTTTACCGTTTAAAAATGCACGTTGAGTAAATTCACCAGCCTTTGCAGGGGTAGCACCATTATGAATAACTGTGCGAAGCACCTGTTTTGTAACATACATACCACCGTGGCAAGAAATTTCCAAAACATCTTCACCAGTATAGCTATGTGGAGCCTTAAAAACTGTTATAACAGCCTCGTCAATTTTATCGACACCGTCGTAAATAAAGCCATAGGCGGCTGTATAGCCCTGCATACTGCTTACATTTTTATGCGATACTCCCTTAAAAATTTTATCACCGATTTTCAGAGCATCTTCACCTGAAATTCTAATTACACCAATACCCCCTGGGCCATTTGCAGTTGATATGGCAGCTATTGTATTATTATTCATATTATATTCACCTTATATATAGCTATAGGCGACCAATGGCCGCCTATAAATTGTTATTATTCTGTATCAGCCTGTTCTGTAATATTATTGTCAGTCTGTTCTTCCTCAACACTTTCTGCTGAAATATTCTCGTCAGACTGGCTGTCGTTATTCTGTTCTTCGTGTGGTGCAATTGCAACTGTTACAACCTTGCTGTCGTCTTTAAGCTTCATAACAGTAACACCCTTACTAGGTCTTGCACATACTCTTACAGTAGCGGCATCTATTCTTATAATGATACCGTCTGATGAAATCATAATAATATCATCATTTTCCACATTTACAACAGAAATAGCAGAAACCTTACCGTATTTGTCTGTATGATAATTTGTTATACCCTTACCGCCACGGTTAGTTAAACGATAATCAGACACAGCAGAAATTCTGCCATAGCCTGTTTCAGAAACAGTAAGAAGCATATCATCTTCATTACCAACAGCCATACCTACAACAAAGTCATCATCTGCAAGAGTTAACGCTTTAACACCTCTTGCATTTCTACCCATTGGTCTAACATCGTTTTCATCAAAGCGAATAGCTCTACCATTTTTAGTAGCAATAATAACCTGACTATCGCCACTAGTCATCTTAACCCAAGCAAGCTCGTCGCCCTCGTTAAGGTCAAGAGCAACTATACCGCCCTTACGGTTAGTGTTATAGGCATTTAGTTTAATTCGCTTAACTAAGCCTTGCTTTGTTACCATTATCAGATATTTTTCATCGTCAAACTGGTCAACCTTTATAAATGATGTTACCTTTTCATCAGGAGAAATAGGCAACAAATTAGCAATATTAACACCCTTAGAGGTTCGGCTACCCTCTGGCACTTCGTAGCATTTTATCTTGTACACTCTACCAAAGTTAGTAAAGAACATTACGTAGTCGTGGCTGTTAACAATAAACATATCAGAAGCCACATCTTCTTCACGTCTGCTCATACCAGAAATACCCTTACCACCACGCTTTTGTGTGCGGTAGGTATCTACAGCAATACGCTTAATATAACCAAAGTTAGTCATAGTAAGCACACATTCTTCTTGAGGAATAAGGTCTTCTATATCAACCTCGCCGGTTACAGCCATAATTTCAGTTCTACGAGGGTCAGCATATTTTCTTCTAACCTCCATAGCTTCATTTTTAACAATATCAAGCTGTAGCTGATGACTTTCTATAATCTCTTTAAATTCTTTAATTTTAGCAATAAGCTGATTTAATTCGCCCTCGATTTTAGATCTTTCCAAGCCTGTTAACTGACCAAGACGCATTGAAACAATAGCCTGTGTTTGAGCTTCGTCTAGTCCAAAGCGTTCAGACAAGCGTTGTCTTGCAGTAGCTTGGTCTTTAGAGCTTCTGATTATAGCAATAACCTCGTCAATATAATCAAGAGCAATCTTTAAGCCCTCTAAAATGTGAGCTCTTTCTTCAGCTTTTCTTAGGTCAAAAATAGTTCTTCTTCTAACTACATCAACCTGAAACTCTATATAATGCTGTAAAATTTGCTTTAGAGTTAATATTTTTGGCTCGCCATTAACAATAGCAAGCATAATAACACCAAAGGTTACCTGCATTTGAGAGTAAGAATATAATTTATTTAAAACAATTTGAGGTGAAGCATCTCTTCTTATATCAATTTCAATGTGCATACCCTCACGGTCTGAATGGTCTTCAATATTTGTAATACCGTCTATTTTTTTATCTCGGCACATTTCGGCAATGCTTTCAACAAGTCTTGCTTTATTTACCTGATATGGTAGTTCGGTAACAACAATTTTATATCTACCGTTTTTACCCTCAACAATTTCTGCCTTGGCACGAACAATTATTTTACCTCTACCTGTACCATAGGCAGCCCTTATACCTGCTTTGCCCATAATTAAAGCACTTGTAGGGAAGTCAGGGCCTTTTATATATTCCATTAGCTCAGGTAGCTCTGCATCTGGGTTATCTATTAAATAACACATTGCATCTACAACCTCACCTAAGTTATGAGGAGGAATATTTGTAGCCATACCAACTGCAATACCACTTGAACCATTTACAAGAATGTTAGGAAATCTTGATGGCAATACAGTAGGCTCTTTTAAACGGTCGTCAAAGTTAGGAGCAAAATCTACAGTTTCTTTATCAATATCTGTTAACATTTCAACAGATATTTTGCTCATTTTAGACTCGGTATAACGGTAAGCAGCAGGTGGGTCGCCATCTACTGAACCAAAGTTACCATGACCATCAACCAGCATATATCTCATAGAGAAATCCTGTGCAAGTCTTACCATAGCATCGTAAACAGACGAGTCGCCATGTGGGTGATAGCTACCCAAAACTGCACCAACGGTGTCGGCACATTTTCTGTATGGCTTTTCAGGTGTAAGATTTTTCTCGTACATTGTGTATAAAATTCTTCTATGTACAGGCTTTAGACCATCTCTTACATCAGGCAATGCTCTTGACACAATAACCGACATTGAATAGTCAAGAAAAGATTTTTGCATTTCTTTTCTAAGGTCAACATTAATTATTCTATTTTCATTTACTTGGTTGTTGTCCACAGGATACACCCTCTTCTTTAATTAAATAAAGCTTAGTATTAATCTTCTTTTTCTGCATCTATATCTGCCTGAGCGTTTGGCTCCATACTATCTTCTAAAATTTTATAAATTTCAGAATATTTTTTCTTAGCATTTAAAGGTCTAAAGGTAATTGTATCTACAAAACCGTGCTCGGTAAAGCCAACATTAAGCAGATTGTTTTCGCTGTCGAAAATTTTATAAACAAAAGTTATTTTAGACGGACTTATTTTAGAAATAGTAGTTTCTACAGTAAGCTGGTCAGGAAATCTTGCAGGCTTTTTATAGTTAATACCTAAATTAACAAGTGGAAGCAATAAACCATTACACTCAATTTCTTTATAATTTAATCCTAAGTGCTTCATATAATCTACTCTAGCTTCTTCATAATATAAAGCATAAACAGAGTGGTGAATAACGCTCATCATATCTGTTTCGCCATAACGAGTAGTTATAAATCTTAAAGTTTTCAAAAATATCACCCTATCATATCAATATAATTCCAACATACCCTTTTCAAGAGTATGTACTACCAGTTGATTATCGTCGGTTGCACGCAAAGGAATAACAAACAACTGGTCATCTTTAACCCTTTTTATTACAATAACATCTTTACATACTTTCATTCTGTTAGAGTTGTCTAATGGTATATACCAACTGTTTTCGTTACAAAAAACCTGTAAGCTACGGTTAAATAGCTTATATTTTATAACATTGCCATTGGTGTTAACCTTAGCAAGCTTGTTAAGATAAAAGTAAGGCACAAGCCATATAACAACCATAACAATAAAAGAAATAATCGCAAAAGCAAGATTATGAACATCATTTTGAATAATATACGAGCTTAAAAATCCTGCAATAGCTATAATTAAAATAATTGTATAAGCTATTGACCTTGAGCCTGTTGTTTTAATCATACCCGAATTTTTAAGTGCCTGATATGACTCTTGCTTTTTTAAAATAAACTCATTTTCATAGATAAATACATCATTTTCTCTGCATTTACTGTATTCTTCAGAATTATGTACCTCGTCAAGAATATTCTTAATGCTATCGTTGTTATTTTCCAAGTAAAATCACCTTAAACATCAAGATTTTGTACATACTTAGCGTTTTGCTCTATAAACTCTCGTCTTGGTTCTACCTTATCACCCATAAGAATTGTAAACACCTCGTCGGCTGCTTCGGCATCTGCAAGGTTTACTCTTAGCATAATTCTTGTTTCAGGATTCATAGTAGTTTCCCAAAGCTGGTCAGAGTCCATTTCACCAAGACCTTTATAACGCTGAATTTCAGTTTTGCCATCAATTTCTTTTAAAATTTCGTCACGCTCAGCATCTGAATAAGCATATCTATGCTCTTTATTCTTTGTAATTCTATACAAAGGTGGCTGTGCAATATATACATGACCATTTTCAATTAGAGGACGCATAAATCTGAAAAAGAAAGTTAGCAGAAGAGTTCTAATATGAGAACCGTCAACATCGGCATCGGCCATAATTATAACCTTGCCATATCTTAGCTTTTCAAGATTAAAGTCATCGCCAATACCTGTACCCAAAGCAAGAATAACAGGTGTTAGCTTATCGTTACCATAAACTCTGTCTAATCTTGCTTTTTCAACATTAAGCATTTTTCCCCAAAGGGCAAGAATAGCCTGAAAACGTCTATCTCTACCACCCTTGGCAGAACCACCCGCAGAGTCACCCTCTACGATATATATTTCAGTTTCTTCTACATTTCGTGACTGACAATCTGCAAGCTTACCAGGTAATGTAGCGTTTTCCATTGCAGATTTTCTTCTTACAAGCTCTTTTGCTTTTCTTGCAGCCTCTCTTGCTCTTGAAGCAGCCAGTGCTTTTTCAAAAATAAGCTTAGCTGGTGCAGGATTTTCCTCAAGATAATCCCTTAGCTTTTCGCTCATTAATTTTTCAACCATTGTACGAACTTCGGTATTACCCAGCTTAGTTTTAGTTTGTCCTTCAAACTGAGCTTCCTTTAGCTTAACACTTATAATAACAGTTAAGCCTTCACGCAAGTCCTCACCTGTAAGATTTTTGTCGCTGTCTTTTAATATACCGGCTTTTCTAGCGTAGTCGTTCATAACTCTAGTTAAACCACGCTTAAAACCGTCCTCTGCTGTACCACCGTCTACAGTATGTATGTTGTTAGCAAAGGAAAGTATAATTTCGTTGTAGCTTTCGTTGTACTGCATAGCTACCTCGGCAGAGGCAGAATCATCTGGTGCAGTTGTACTAAAGTAAATTACATCTTGATTTACAACATCAAGCTCTCTTTTCTTGTGGATATACTCAACAAAGCTGACAATACCGCCGTCATACTTAAAATTCTTGCTAATGTTATTATCAGAGTCACGTAAATCCTTTAGCTCTATATTAATGCCTGCATTTAAAAATGCCTGCTCTCTTAATCTTCTTTCAAGAATATCAAACTCATAAACTGTAGTTTCTTTAAATATTTCAGGGTCAGCCTTAAATAGAACCTCTGTACCCTTGTTTGTGCTTTGTCCAATAAGCTCTAAATCTGTTATAATTTCGCCACGCTCATATCTCTGCTTATAAACATTTTCACCGTCACAAACAGTTACCTCTAACCATTCAGAAAGAGCATTAACAACAGAAGCACCAACACCGTGCAAACCACCTGATACCTTGTAGCCACCGCCACCAAATTTACCACCTGCGTGTAGCACAGTAAACACAACAGTAACAGCAGGCATACCCATTTTTTCGTTAATACCAACAGGAATACCACGACCGTTATCTCTTACTCTTATTATATTTTCAGGCAAAATTTCAACATCTATTTTAGAGCAGAAGCCAGCCAAAGCCTCGTCTATAGAGTTATCAACAATTTCATATACCAAATGGTGCAAACCAGCAGGACCAGTAGAACCTATATACATACCGGGTCTTTTTCTAACAGCCTCCAAGCCCTCTAAAACCTGAATTTCATTAGCACCATATTCATTTTCAACCTTAGTTATATCCAGATTATCCACTAAAACCCCTCCGCTTTAGGCACACAATTTTTCGCATACCAAATATCATTTCTTTTTATCGGTGTTTTTCTTAGTTTTTTCAATAATTTCCTTATACTTTTTAAATTTAACGGTAAAAGGTAAAATTAGTAATGATAATCCAAAAAATATCAATGTAAAAACAAGTAAACCGATTAAATCAAAATTTAAAAAGTGAAACAATAAAATATTAATAAAAACAAGTAAGGCAATGTCTATACCTAAAAATATTAACCTACCTTTTGCTTTATATACAGTAAAATTTTTTTTACAATGCCTGCACTGAATATGCCTGTATTGGCACATATTTTTAACCTCGTTATATCTGTAAACAGCATTACAATGAGGACAAACAGGTAATTTTAAAAGCCCCAAGCTTTACACATCCCAACTAAATATTCAAATCTGAAATATCAAAATACTCATCATCATCGTTATTATTAAAAGATGGGCCAGATGATTTTTTCATAATTTGTGTAGAGTCACCTGCTTGCAGTGAAGAGTCTAAATCTCCCACATCAAAGCTATTTTTCTTCTTAATAGGAACAAGTCTTTCAAAAAAAGGAGTAACCAAATACAAAAGTAAAAATGGCAAAGCTACCCATAGCATACCCCATAAACCAATAACAAAAAAAGAATTGATAGAAATAACAACTAAAACAACAGACAACAATATTGCAACAGCAATTAAAAACTTATAGCTTTTTGAAAAATAAATAGTAGAATTTCTACCACAGCCATTACAAGTGTGTTCGCCTCTTTTTCTTTCGGCAAACGCCTGAAAATAGTTAAGTCTTTTTCCACAGTATGGGCATCTTGTTTTTTTCATTTCTTAGTCCCCTTAAAAAAATAAATTACAATTTTTTTAAAATATTTTCTCTTTTTTGCAGTGTTTTTGGCGATAACTGGCTTACATACACTGTAACCTTTCCCTTTTTACTGCACACAATATAAGATTTTGGCAAATCCATAGAAACATTTACCACTTGCTTATCCTTTGTACGATGAGAAAGATATTTTCGTGTATGTTTTGATATTGTTGTATTATCCATATCAAATATGCCAATAATATCTCTGTCGTTAACAACTGTATTATTACCTAAATGCAAATACATTTTTCTTACCTGTAAAAATTTATATTATTTTTTCTTCTACTTTGCCATTATCAACACGAAAAATTTTTCCATTTTCAAGTAGATTTTCCGCAAAATAGTCGCAACAGGTTATAAACACCTGTCTGTCTTTAATTTTATTTAATAAAAAGCTTTGGCGTTCTTTGTCAAGCTCGCTTAAAACATCATCAAGAAGTATAACAGGTTGACTACCTGTTATTTGTTGAACCAAAGTAGCCTCGGCAAGCTTTAACGAAAGCACAGCCGACCTTTGTTGACCCTGAGAAGCAAATTGCCTTGCACTTCGGCTGTTAATAAGCATACCAATGTCATCACGATGTGGACCCTTTGTGGTATATCTTAAATTAAGGTCATCTTGCCTTGTAGCCTCTAGCTTTTTTAAAAAGTCATCAGTTATCTCTTGTAATGAGGTTTCGGAAGTATATTTATTTTTATAAATAATCTCCAGCTTTTCTCTATTTTCAGAAATTCCCCTGTGATATTCTCCTGCTATTTCTGAAAGCTTAAATATATATTTAAGCCTTTCGCTTATAATAATGCTACCGTTAATAGCTAATTCTTTATCCCAAATGTCTAAAGTATCGCCTAGCTGAGGAAATTGAGAAATATCCTTTAACAAGGCGTTTCTTTGAAATAACACCTTGTTATATCTGGCTAAATATACAGAATATTTAGGCTTTACCTGACAAATAGCACTATCTATAAATTTTCTTCTTACATTAGGGCCTTCTTTTACCAGTGACAAATGCTCCGGAGAAAACACAATAGAGGTAATTTTTCCAAATAAATAAGAGGGAGCAGGCTTTTTAATTTCGTTAATATAGGCTTCACGCCTGTTGTTAACAAATTCAAGCCTAGCGGTTTGGGGGCGGTCTTCGCTGTAAAATTCAATTTCGAGAGTAGCGTTTTTTTCACCAAAAGCCACCAGCTCTTTATCCTTAGAGCCACGAAAAGACTTAACACCATTAAACATCCAAATACTTTCAAGAAGATTTGTTTTACCCTGACCATTATCGCCTATTATTATATTCATTTTGTCACAGGGAATAATGTAATTATCTTGAAGATTTCTGAAATTTTTAAATTTCAGCCCTTGAATAATCACTTATTGTAAACCTCAATAGTGTTAAATTCGGTTTCTACAATGTCACCATTTCTGATTTTTTTATTTCTCATTTCACAAACTTCGCCATTTAGCATTACACAGCCTGTTTGAACAAGCACCTTTGCCTGTCCGCCTGTTTGTGCAACACCACTTAGCTTTAGAAGATTATCCAGCTTAATAAATTCTGTGTCTATATAAATTTTTTGTACTTCTTTCATTGCTTAAACCTCATTGGTACAACTAAAAATAGGAAAGACTCACCCTCTAAAGGCATAATCTTCATAGGAGAAAGTGAACCATTTAGCTGTACTTTTATTTCGTCTGTTTCTGTATTTTTTAATGCGTCTAATAAATATCTGCTATTTAATCCTATTTCAACATTTTCACCGCTAACATCTGCCATAATTTCGTCGTTAGCTTTACCAATAGCAGTAGAGCAGAATAATTTTATCTGGTTATCGCCAATCATACATCTGATAGGGCTTTGAATTTTGTCAGATGTAAGTAAAGACATTCTCTCCACAGATGCAATAAAGCTACGAGTTTTAACAACCATTTCTGTTTTAACCTCTGGTGGTACAGTTGTTTTATAGTCCAAGAAGTTACCCTCGATAAGTCTTGAGATAATGGAATAGTTTTCAATTGTAAAAATAGCGTGACGCTGACCTACAACCATTTCAACATTTTTCTCGTCGTCAGAAATTAGCTTTAAAATTTCGCTAAGTGTTTTTCCCGGAACAACAAATTTGCTGTTTTGGTCGTATTGTACAGATTCCTGTCTAATAGCCATTCTGTAGCCATCTATAGAAACAATTTTAAACACATTGTCTTCAATATCAAACAAAGAGCCTGTATATACAGGTTTTGAGAAGTTATCGGAAATAGCAAAAATTGTTTGCTTTATCATTGTTTTAAGCACACCGCTATTTATAGAGATATTATCCAAAGTTTCAAATTTAGGTAGCTCAGGATATTCCTCTGAAGATATACCAACAATGTGATATTCAGCCTGACCGCTTTTAATGTAAACAATCATTTTATCGTCAACTTCAATGTCAACGGTATTTTCAGGCAATCTTCTTACTATATCTCCCAACAGCTTTGCACTTACTACAATACTGCCCATTTTTTGTACATTGCATTTTATAAAAGTGGTTATACCAATTTCAAGGTCATATCCACAAAGAACAATTCTATCTTCTTCAGCTTTAATTAAAATACCCTCTAGGGTAGGTAAATTACTTTTAGTTGATACTGCTCTTTGAACATTTGTAACAGCAGAAGAAAAATCTTTTTGGTTACAAGAAAATTTCAAATTTGCTCAGTCCTTTATTACATAGAATACTTACTTTATTTTAGTAGTATTAGTAGGGGGTGTTAATTTGTTAGTATGTCCACTTAGCTCCCATTAATACCACAAAAGTTATTGTTTTTTTATTGTTTATTTTTGGTTGATAAAATTTAAAAAGTTTTGACATATTTCAACAATTTAACACCTTTGTTGATAACTGTTAATAACTTGTTGAAAAAATTGTTAAAACCCCAACATTAAAATCCTTTATGTTTTACTCTAATGTTGGAGTAAAGACAACCAAAGTTTGGGTCAAGCCTTTTTAAAGGCTTGCGGTTCAAAGGCAGAGCCTTTGTAGGATTTTAAAGGGTAAAACCCTTTAATGAAATATAATAAATAAAACATTATTATATATAGATAATAATCAGGTAATATTTTTATGTAAAAATATTTGTTGTTGTTTTTAAAAAATTACATATCTCTACCCTGTTGCAAATTCTTTTTAATATCCTTAATAATATCTCTTACCTTTGGGTCGGTTTCCATTATTTTTTCTACCTGTTGGCAGGTGTATACAATTGTAGAGTGATGTCTGCCATTAAATGCCGAACCAATTTGCTCCATAGAGATATTTGTAATATCTTTTATTAGATAGATTGCAATTTGTCTTGGTTTAGATAAATTTGCACGTCTGTTTAAGGATTTTAATTCCTCAGGAGTAACATTAAAGGTTCTTGCAACCTCTTCTACAACAGTATCAAGAGAAATTTCTACAGGGATATCCTCACTTTGTAGCTCGGCAATTACAGCGTGAGCCATTTTAATGCTGATTTTTTCGCTGTTAAGCATATTTTTAGCATATAGCTTTTTAACAGCACCCTCTAGCTTTCTTATATTTGTCTTAATTTTTGTTGCAAGCATTTCAGCAATATTGTAAGGAATTTCTATTCCTAATTGCTCTGCTTTTTTATTAATGATATTTATTCTTGTTTCAATATCAGGTGGCTGAATATCTGCAAGTAAGCCCCATTCAAAACGAGATTTTAGTCTGTCTTCAAGGGTTTTCATTTCTCTTGGTGGTACATCAGATGTAAATACAATTTGCTTTCTTGCTTCATAAAGAGCGTTAAAGGTATGGAAAAATTCTTCCTGAGTTGCTTCTTTACCTGCAATAAAGTGAATATCGTCGATTAATAGTACATCTACTGTACGGTATTTATCACGGAATGTCATAGGTGTTTTTTTACTAAGTGCTTCAATAAGCTCGTTAGTAAAATCTTCACCCTTTACATAAATGATTTTCTTTTCAGGAGAATTTTGTGCTATTACATTTTTTATAGCATATAGCAAATGAGTTTTACCTAAACCTGAATTACCATAAATAAGTAATGGGTTTTGAACTTCAAGTCCGGCAGGGTCTTTTGCTACTGCTAAAGAAGCCCTGTAGGCAAGCTCGTTAGATTTACCCACAACAAAGGTGTCAAAGGTATATTCATCGCCATAATTTTCTACCTGCTGAGCAGGTGCTTTTTTCTCTGCTATTTCTTGAGTAGGTTCTTCGCCGGCTATTTCTATAATAAAATCAAATTCCTGACCAAAAACCTCTTCTGCTGCCATTTTTAATATACCCATATAGCTGTTCATAATTACACTTTTATTAAGCTTTGTAGGCACAGAAAGTACAATACGACCAGTTTCAAAATCAAGTCCAACCGGTTGTATTTTATTAATCCAGGCATTATAAGCTACATCAGAAATAGCTTTTTTACCATTTTCATTTTTCTTTTTAAGGTAGTCGCAAATAACGTCCCAAGCTTCGTTAAATGTATCCAATCTTTCCACCTCTTACCATTTTTATTTCACTGTATACATACACAATTTATTTTAGCATATTTTATGATATATTTCAAATATTTTTAACAAATAAACATATTTATTTTTATGCAGATAATCAGTAATTGCTATGGTATAATTTTGCGAAAAAAAGGCTATTTTATGTAAAATTTGGCGGTATTTTATTTATAGTTAAAATTGCACGAAAAAAATCTTTTAAGTAAGGTAAAAAATTTAGAAAAATATTATTGACGGATTGGCAAAAGTAAGATATAATGCTAAATTGCAAGGTTAATATCCGAAAGGAGGATTTTCGATGCTTAGAACATACCAGCCAAAGAAGCTTCACAGAAAGAAGGAGCATGGCTTCAGAAAGAGAATGTCTGACAAGAACGGACGAAAAGTACTTGCTCGCAGAAGAGCAAAGGGTAGAAAGAAGTTGTCTTACTAAAAATTAAGGCCACTGCAAGGTGGTCTTTGTTTTTATGTCTGCAACTAAAATTTGCTTTGTGTTTTACGGGAATGATTTTATGAAGGTTGTCACATTAAAAGAAAATAGAGATTTTCGCAAAATTTACAATAGAGGTAAATCTTTTGTGACTCCTGTTTTGGTTATATATGTATTCAAAAAGAAGTACGGAGATACCAGAATAGGAATAACCACCAGTAAAAAAATTGGCAAAGCAGTACAGCGTAACAGGGCAAGGCGTGTGGTAATGGCTGCTTACAGGCAGATTTACCCAAGGTTAAATTCGGGCTATGATTTGATTTTTGTAGCAAGAGGAAAAACGCCTTATGTAAAAAGTACAGATGTTTTACGCTGTATGGAAAAGCAGCTAAAAAAAGCGGGTGTATTATGTTGAAACGCCCGCTAATTTGGCTAATTAAATTTTATAGAAAAAGAATATCACCTAATACACCGCCAAGCTGTAAATTCACACCTACTTGTTCGCAATACGGGCTGGAGGCAATCGAGAAATTTGGAGCATTTAAGGGCGGTTTTATGACTTTGTGGAGAATATTAAGATGTAACCCTTTTTCTAAGGGTGGCTACGACCCTGTTCCTGAAAAAAAGAGTAAAAAAAGTAAAAGATAATTTAATATTGTTACATATAACTTAGAATACAATATCATAACCTAATGGTGATTAATATAAAAATAATATGTATGAGAGGAAGCGAATATATTGGATATTTTTAACGGTATAGGTAGCTTATTTGGTTATTTACTATGGTTTTTATATATAACATTTAAAAACTATGGTGTTGCTATAATTCTATTTACTATAATAGTAAAGATTTTGGTATTTCCATTGTCTGTACGTCAACAAAAGTCAATGGCAAAATCAGCCAAAATGAATCAAAAACAACAAGAAATAAGAAATAAATATGCTAACGACCAGCGTAAAATGAATGAAGAAATTCAGAAGCTTTACGAAAAAGAGGGCGGAATGCAGTCAATGGGCTGTACAACTATGTTTATCCCTTTGCTTATTCTTATGGGTGTATATTATGCGGTAGTTAGTCCACTTACAAATACAATGCACATGAGTGCAGATGTTGTAACAAATGCTTTAAATAACCTTACAGTAATGCCTGGTATTGGCACACAGTTTACAACAGTATATGGTCAGCTTGAAATTGTTAATATTGCAACACAGGCTAACGGCGATGTATTTTTAAGCCAGTTCTTTAACAGTGCAGACATTGCAAGTATAGTTGATTATGCAAATGGCTTTAACTTCTTAGGATTAAACCTACTTGGCAAGCCTAACGATGGTTTCTCTGCATTATGGTTAATTCCTGCATTATGTTTTATAACTTCTGTAGGTTCACAGTTCTTTACAATGAAAATTCAAGGCACAATGAATCAGCAAAAGGGTTGTATGGGTGCAATGATGATTGGTTTGCCTTTATTCAGTGCATACCTTGCATATTCTGTTCCTGCTGCTGTTGGTTTCTATTGGGTTATTTCAACAGTTACAGGTTTTGTACAAACAGTATTGTTGCAAAAAGTGTATAGCGTAAATCATATGATAGCTAAGCAAGAGGCTCAGCGTGTAGAGCTTCTAAGACAGCAAGAGGCTAATATTCAGTATTCTTATAATCCTCGTAAGAGAGTTATTGAAAATAATAATAGTAACAATAGTAAGAAGAAGAAAAAATAAGTTTGAGGTGTTATTATGTTAAGAGAAGCAATTGGCATTGGCGAAACAGAGGAGCTTGCCAAGGCAAATGCCCTTAATCAGTTGGGATTAACAAGTGCAGATGGGGTAGAATTTGAGATTATTGTAAAAGCAGAAAAGAAAAAGTTTGGTTTATTCGGCGGTAAATCAGCTAAGGTAAAGGCTATATATGATGAACCTGAGGAAGATTTACTTTCTCTAAGCTCTACACCTGTAAAAGAAGAGCCAAAGAAAGAGCCAAAGAAAGAGCTAAAGGAAGAGCCAATAGTTGAGCAAAAAGAAGTTGAACAACCAAAGGCTTATGACGAGTTATTAGAAGATACTGTTGATGAGCCTTGCGAAGCTACTGTTCCTGCTAAAGAAGTAGAGATTGTAGATTCAAATTCAGACACTGTAATTGAAAATAATTATCTACCAGCTAAAGAAGCAAGAGATTATGTTGAAAAGGTTCTTAATGCTATGGGCATTGAGGGTATAGAGGTAACAGTAACTGAGAATGGTGATTCAGCCGAGATTAATCTTGAGGGTGATCAGGTAGGTGCTGTAATTGGCAGAAGAGGCGAAACTCTAGATGCACTACAGTATCTTGCAGGCTTAGTTGCAAACCACGTTGGTAACTCATACTACAGAATTACAATTAACACAGGTAATTACAGAGAGAAGAGAGAAAAAACTCTTGAAGCTTTAGGTAAGAAGCTTGCATTTAAGGTTTTAAAAACAGGCAGAAATGTTTCTCTTGAGCCTATGAACCCATACGAAAGAAGAATTATCCATACTTCTGTACAAAAGGTTAACGGTGCAATCTCTTGGTCAGAGGGCGAAGTTACAAATCGTCACGTTGTAATTGGTTTAGACCCTGAGCATAAGCGTACATACCGTAAAAACTACAATAATAACCGTGGTGGCAGACGAGGCTATAACGGTGGTTACGATAAGAGAAAAAATTACAATCGTAACAACAACTATAAAAAATCAGAAAATACAGCACCTAAGGCAGACAGAGAGCCTATTAACGAGGGTGGCAACCTATCATTATATGGTAAGGTAGATACAAAAGGCGAATAATTAATATTAGATTAATATGGCACACAAAAACCGTTCTATTTTTAAATAGGGCGGTTTTTGTGATTTATTTTGTGTTTTACGTGTTTGTGTTTATTTTTACAATGTTAAATTGTTGAAAAAACAGCAATATTCATAGAGTAGATGTAAAAGGAGAGTAATCAGGAACAAAATTAAAGATATAGAAAAAGGCTCCCTTGTGTAAAGGGAGCTGTCAGCGAAGCTGACTGAGGGATTGTTATAGCTATAGATTACAAATAGCTAAAATGTTTTTTAGAAAACAATCCCTCCGTCTTGCCAATGGCAAGCCACCTCCCTTTGCACAAGGGAGGCAAACGCTTTGCCATAGCTTTTTAATACAATACTAAAACAATAAATATGTAATAAAGTTTTCCGT
>JAXJTR010000069.1:0-10045 GCA_036309465.1 Acutalibacteraceae bacterium | reverse complement strand
TGGTACTATTTCGTAGCCCTCTCCTTTAATTGCATCAATTATTAAAGGTAAAGCCTCTGGTGTGTTTTTAGCACCATTATGTAACAGAATTATACTACCACACCTTAGGTTATTTTTTATTCGCTCTACCATTTGCTGTGGGGTAGGGTCTTTCCAGTCAAGGCTGTCTATATCCCATTGCACACAGTACATATTTAGGTTATCGGTTACCGTAACAACATTATTGTCATAGTCACCATAAGGCGGTCTAAATAGGGTAGGACGCTTGCCTGTTATAGCTTCTATTTTGTCGTTACAATTATTAATTTCTTTAATCATACCGTCTTTGGATAGCTGTGGCAAATGTGCGTGGGTATCAGAGTGGTTTTCAACATCGTGCCCCATTTCTGCAATTTTTTTTACAGATTCAGAATATTTATCTACCCAGTCGCCAACTAAAAAAAATGTGGTTTTAACATTTTTTTCTTTTAATATTGATAATAATGTATCGGTTTGCTCGTTGCCCCACGCTGCATCAAAAGAAATACTAACTCTTTTTTTATCTTCCTCAACACAGTAAATAGGAATTTTTCTTTGAGTTGTTGATGCTGTAACTGTTTGGTTATAGCTGTTACTGAATATTCCCACCCCAAGGGCACAAACCAAAACAGCACCAGCCAGTGCTACTAGTCGTTGTTTAGTTAATACAAAAAATTTCACCTGCTTCACCCTCCAAATATGGTAGTAAATTTATATGATATTTATTTCTTACATATTCATAAATAGATAAAACTTAATGTTTTTTCAAATTACAGTATCAGCACAAATATTCCAAATTTGTTCACATAAAAGATAAATCACCATAATATATTAGTAAATAAGTTGGAGGGAGATTATTATGGCTGATTATTCTGAGTTTAACCAAAGAGAAGAGTCTTCGCAACCAAAGGAAAATGTATGTATAGATGCGTACAGAGTGTATGACAGCTGTGGAGATAAAAATTGTTTAAAAGATTTAGCGGTATATTTTACACCGCCAGCACAGGCTATGATTGATAAAGCAAATAATGTTCGCATAAAAGATGTAGATGTTATTACAGTATATATCGACCTTGAACCGGTGCCATTTCACAAAGGCTTTTATAGCGTAGATATGACCTACTTTTTTGAGGTTGAGCTTGATGTATTTATGGCACCTGCGGCAATGCCTGTTTGCGTAAAAGGCTTATCTGTATTTAATAAAAAAGCTGTTCTTTACGGTAGCGAGGGCAATGTTAAGATATTTAGCTCTGATGCAACTATTAATGACCCTGACCAGCAAAACGCACCAAGTAAAAATCTTCCAAAAGCAACAGTGCAGGTAGCAAAGCCTATAGGTTTATCTGCAAAATTAAGCAGAAATTCCTGTTGCTGTGCACCTTGTTGCAGAATACCAAAGTGCATAACAAATCGTTTTGGCGGAGAATTTTGCTCAGAGCCTTCTAAAAATGTACTGGTAACAATCGGAATATTCACAATAGTGCAAATTGAACGCAATGTGCAAATGCTTGTACCTTCTTACGATTTTTGTATTCCACATAAAGAGTGCACCACCAGCACCGATGACCCTTGCGAAATGTTCGACAGAATAGAATTTCCAACAGAGGAGTTTTTTCCACCACGTGTTACCGATATAGGCAACGATTGTGGCGGTTGTGACAAAAAGAATAATAATTATTAATATATAGAAAAACCACCCAAAACGCTTTTTACAGCTTTTTGGGTGGCATTGCTTTATAATATGTAAATTTTATTTGAATTAACAATATGTAAAATAATTATACAGTTGCAGACTCCTTGTCGGACTCTGTATTACTTTGTAAAGTGCTTTCCTGTGGCTCATCTTTTATAAGAGTTGCACCTACATTTTCGTTATCGGCATTTGTAAACACCTTAAGAACAGTAGAGAACAGAATTTTTAAATCAAGTAAAAAAGAGTAATTTTCTACATACCATACATTAAGTTCTATTCTTTTGTGCCATTCCACTTGTTTTCTACCGTGCACCTGTGCCCAGCCTGTTACACCAGGGCGAACATTAAACATTTTTTTCTGATGTTCGTCGTATTCCTCGTAAGGCCATGGGTGGTAGGTTAAAGGTGGACGTGGACCTATAAGTGACATATCGCCTTTTAAAATGTTCAATAGCTGAGGAATTTCATCTAAGCTAGTTGCACGAATGAATTTACCAACCTTTGTAACTCTGGCATCGTTTTTGTCAGAATAAACACCTGAACCTGTTTTCTCTGCATTTTTGCACATTGAACGGAATTTATAAATATTAAAAACCTTACCATTTTTACCTATACGAGGTTGTTTAAAGATAATCTCTCCGGGGCTTTCAACTTTTACCGCAATAGCAACAAGCAACATAAAAGGGGAGGACAATATTAAGCCTATTCCCGAAATTAAAATATCTAAAAACCTTTTAAAAAACAACTTATACATATATGCTACACAACCTTATCATATATACTTTCGGAATCTCACACATTCCGAAAACTCCCAAATAACACTTTAATTGTAACTGTTTATTCATAATTTGTCAACAAATCTATAACATTTACAAAAAAATTAGGCTGACTTACCTTTATAAGCAAGTCAGCCTAAAATTATTAATTCAATTTTACAGATACAATAAATCCGTCTACATTGTTACCATATACTTGATAGCTGTTATTTTTAGGTACTGCAATTGCAGTTTCGTTACCTGAATCTGCCTGTTGATAGTAAACCATCCAGTTTACCAACGAAGAGTCAGTAATATATAGTGGTTTGCTTTGAGTGTGACTTTTCAGCAAATCAATATACTCTTCAAGACAAAGGTTATTTTGCATAATGTAAAGAGAATGAGGTGCACCCACATAGCGATAGTGCCATGTTTCGTAGCCTATCATCGTTAGGTTTGTTTTATCCTGAGGATATCTTAGAATAAAACCATAATCAGCACAATTATTTAAAATCCAGCTGTACTCATTCTGTACATCAAATTTAGAAAAACTACCGTCTTCTTTATTGTAAATAGAAAAGTCTACTGCATAGCCTGTTTGATGTTCACTGTAACCAGGTATGGCAACAAGCTCTTCGTAATTACTATCTGATGTGCGGTCCTCTGCGTAGTATAGCTCTTGCTGTAGCTCAATATTACGGTAAGAACTGTTTACCATAATATTGTCAATACCTGTTTTGGCATTAAAGTCGGTTAACATTCTTTCAAGCTCCTCAACAGCAAGGCTACTTACAGCAACCTCGTAGTCAGTTACATGAAATGCAGTGTTGCCACGTTCCAGCAAGGGTACTAAATTTTCTCCGTCATATCTGCACTCGTGATTATTGTTAACTAAAACTAATGGACCTGTATAAATCCTGCTGTTGTCAATATCAACAGTAGTAAAGTCGGCAGAGGTAAGCCGTGTTACATTTGGCAATGGTTCTGCAATGCCATTGTTATGCTTTATTACAGGCCCCGCATTTGCAGCAAAAATCAGCATAAAGGCAAACGCACTAACAAAAATTATAAAGGTAAGTGCAACCAATATAGGTTGTTTGTCTTTTTTGGGTTTCTTATGTAACAAAACATTTTCCTCCCATTAGATTTTATTAAGTGTATCAGTCTATGCCATTAAAGCCTTCTAATTTTGATGTGCAGTGAGGACATCTTGTGGCTTCAAGAGAAATCTCGGTTGTGCAGTATGGGCATTTTTTAGTTGTAGGTGCCTTTGGCTCCTCTTTTTTCTTGCCGATTGTCATTATCTTGTTAATAGTTTTAACAAGCAAGAAAATTACAAATGCCATAATCAAAAAGTTTATAACAGATGTAATAAAAGCACCATACTTAATAACAACCTGATTATCAGGGAATGGAATTGTCAGTGTAAGCTGATCAAAATTCATTTTGGTAAAAAGACCGATAATTGGCGAGATAATATTATCTGTTAAAGATGTAACAATAGCCTGAAAAGCTGCACCTATAATTACAGCAACTGCTAAATCAAGCACATTACCACGCATAATAAATTCTTTAAATTCTCCAAAGAACTTTTTCATAAAAACACACCTTTCAAATTTTATAACAAATACCAAAAAATAATCTTATATTACATTATGTTTGATATTACAACTTAATTATAAAATAAATGTAAGGTTATTGCAATATAATTTATATTAAAGTGTTGCTTTGTGGAAAATCTTTTTGCCCTTTTTAACAATAACGCCATTAGCAATAGCATCTTTGCTGATAGAAGCCTTAGGGTCTGTAACTTTTTCGTCATCTATTGAAATACCACCCTGTGTTACAAGGCGTCTTGCTTCACCGTTTGATGCAGTAAGACCGATTTTGCAAAGTAGTGCAAGCACACCGATTTCATCATTTGTAAAATCTTCATCAGTTAGTGTAGTAGTTGGCATATTTTCTAGGTTTGCCTTATTGCCGAATAATGCTCTGGCTGTTTCCTGAGCCTTTTCTGCTTCTTCTTTACCGTGGATAAGCTCTGTTAGCTCGTAAGCAAGAATTTCCTTTGCCTTGTTAAGCTCGCTACCCTCTAGCTTTGCCAACTCGTCGATTTGCTCAAGTGGTAGGAATGTAAGCATTTTTAAACACTTAATAACGTCACTGTCATCAACATTTCTCCAATACTGGTAGAAATCGTATGGAGTTGTTTTTTCAGCAGATAGCCAAACAGCACCTGACTGTGTTTTACCCATTTTCTTACCCTCTGAATTTAACAATAGGTTAATAGTCATAGCGTAAGCGTCTTTACCAAGCTTTCTTCTAATAAGCTCTGTACCACCAAGCATATTACTCCACTGGTCGTCACCGCCAAACTGCATATTACAGCCATATTTCTGGTATAAAGCGTAGAAGTCGTAAGACTGCATTATCATATAGTTAAACTCTAAAAAGCTTAAACCCTTTTCCATTCTCTGCTTGTAACATTCAGCTGTCAACATTCTGTTAACGCTAAAGTGAGCACCAACCTCACGCAAAACCTCAACGTAATTTAGCCCCATAAGCCAATCAGCATTGTTAACAAGCATAGCCTTGCCCTCTGAAAAATCAATAAAACGACTCATTTGCTCTTTAAAGCAATCAACATTGTGCTGAATAGTTTCAGAAGTCATCATCTGACGCATATCAGTTCTGCCAGATGGGTCACCAATCATAGCAGTACCACCGCCGATTAGAGCTATTGGCTTGTTGCCAGCCATCTGCAAACGCTTCATAAGGCATAACGCCATAAAGTGACCAACGTGAAGACTGTCTGCTGTAGGGTCAAAACCAATATAGAATACAGCCTTACCGCTGTTAACTAGCTCTTTAATTTCTTTTTCGTCTGTTACTTGTGCAATTAATCCTCTTGCAACTAGTTCTTCGTATACTCCCATTGTAAGTATCCTCCTTAAATTTTTAGAATAAAGGCTTTATTTTAAAAGTTGATGATAGGGTGGATTTGTCGATGTTTTTTTAAGGGTTTCAACCTGAAAAATCCCACAAAGGTTCTGCCTTTGAACCGCAAGACTTTTCAAAGGCTTGCCCAAACTTTAAATTGTTTTTCTCCAACATTTAAAATAGAACAAAATAAAAAAGTCCTCTGTGCCAAAGCACAGAGGACGAATTAACAAAAATCCGTGGTACCACCTCTATTTACTGCCATAAGACAGCCTCAAAGAGTACAAACATACTCAATTGCTATAACGGGCAAACCCGACACCGCCTAATTGTGTAAAATCTTTCAGCAGTATAGCTCCCAGAGGTATATTCACCACAGGTACAGTGCTGTTTTCACCAACCACAGCCTCTCTTTACTGTATTATCTGTTGCTACTTCATCTGTTCAACGCCTATTGTTGTAATTATAAATAACTTTGTGGGTTTTGTCAATATGTAAATAATTATGGTTATCAAATTGAGTGTTATTAAATATTTTTTTACCATAGGTATATAAACAAATAAGTTAGTTGTTATTAATAAACCAAAAGTTCAATATTACCCTAAAGATAAGTTAATCTTTTTGGGAGTTTTACATTTTATAAGAGTAAATAAATCTATTATCTTTTCTGTGAAGATAGAGGATATTAAAGATATAGCTATTAAGAAAAAGAAAATAAAAAGAGGATACTTAACCGAATATAATAAAGGTTGAAATATACCAACATAAAATGCACCATGAATTAACCACATATTATTAGAGTGTTTTCCGAAAAAGCTTAATAATTTATTAACGACTTTTACATTTAATTTATTAGCTAGTATAACTAGTGTAATAATAAAAATTGGAGTAACAACAAGATAGGAATAATATATTCCATAAATATAGAATTGGTTTATTGGAACAAGGTACATAAGTACTAGAAAAGCTATAGACAAGATTATTAATATCACTCCATTACTTTTTTTATCTAACCAAACAAATAGCTTATTAAATAACCTATGCTTTGCTATTATTGAGCCCATTGTGAAAAACGGTAAATATACTAATATACTAAATAAAATTTCATTAACAATATAATATAATATTCCTGATAGAGCATCTAAAAAATGATTACTCCAAATAAGTGAAATAACTGCCGGTAATATTATAAATAATATTGATTCAATTGCTATGTTAGAAATTTTATTTATCAATTTAAAAAATAATGGTGCTATTATAATAAATACAATCCAGTTTCTTAAAAACCAAGCATTTGGGTTTAATGATGTTTTAAATCCCGTTAAATTAAGAAAATAATCTGATATAGTGCCTAATGTTAAAGTGAAATTTCCGGCTAGAATTTGCATAGGCAAAAATATTAATAGTAATATTATCCAGTACCTAATATAGAGCTTTGTTATTCTTTTCTTTGCATTAAGGTTATTATTTTTCTCGTAAGAAATATAAATTCCATAGCCTGTAATAAAAGAAAAAATAGATACGCAAATTTTTCCTATAGAGCTTAAATGATTAAAAAAATCCTGACTGTAATAATTAATGCCTTCTGTATTCATAAATAAGTGGTGAATAAGCATTAACAAGATAGCAACACCTTTTATTATTGCTGTCTCGTTTTTTCCAAAAATAAGTTTAGATTTCATAATATACTTCCTTTAATAATTGGTTAAATACCTACTATGTATTTATACCGTAATTCAAATTGTGTAACTGTATTAAAAAATTAAAAATTCATCATCAAATCTTATAAAATCAACTCCCTTATAATTTTTTGTTCATTAGGTTAATGTGTAAAACAATCTTTGTAAATTTTGGATAACTCCTTGGAAATAATAGCATAAGGATGCAAAAAAGTAAATATTTATGATCTTAATTTAATTAGGAATTTATAGGCTGGTTAATTCTGCGTTATGGCAAATCAAAAAATAATACTTGTAAAATGGCTGTATTTTTTTATCGAGTATGTTATTATTTATAAAAATGCAGAATTGTTAAGTTAGGAAGTGCTTTAATTGATATATACAGTTACATTTAATCCTGCTATAGACTATGTGGTGTATCTTGATGAATTAAATACAGGTAAGATAAACCGTGTAACAAATGAGCACATTATGTTTGGCGGTAAGGGAATAAATGTGTCGGTGGTATTAAATACCCTTGGCATAAACAGCGTAGCATGGGGCTTTGTTGCTGGCTTTACAGGGGTTGCCATTGAGCAGGGCATAGCTGAAAAAGGCATTAAGGCTGATTTTATTAAGGTTGAAAAAGGAAATTCACGAATAAATGTTAAAATTAAGTCAGATAGCGAAACAGAAATAAACGGCAATGGTCCAAACATAACTGAAGAGGATTTATGCAAACTGTACCAAAAACTAGACAAGCTACAGCAAGATGATTATTTAGTGTTAGCAGGAAGTATTCCAACCTCTGTACCAAATGATATATACGAAAAAATTATGTTAAGGCTTTCAAATAAAGGGGTAAAATGTGTTGTAGATGCAACAAAAGATTTACTTAAAAATGTATTAAAATATAAGCCTTTCTTAATTAAGCCTAATAATATCGAGCTTGGGGAGTTTTTTGGAGTAGAAATAACAGACAAAATACAAGCTGTGCACTACGCTAAAAAGCTTCAAGACTATGGTGCAGAAAATGTGCTTGTTTCTATGGCTGGTGACGGTGCTGTATTGGTAACTAAAAAGGGGCAAGCTTTAGAAATAGGTGTTGCTAAAGGCAATGTGCTTAACTCTGTTGGTGCAGGTGACAGTATGCTTGCAGGTTTTTTAGCAGGTTATATAGAAACAGGTAACTACAGCTATGCCTTAAAGCTAGGCACAGCCTGTGGCGGTGCCACAGCATTTTCAGTTGGCTTGGCAGAAAGGGAAGATATATATAATTTGTTGGAACAGTTGTGACAAAATGAGAACCAAGTATAAAAATATGCGTTGTATACACTTGAATGTGGATACAACGCATATACATAGTATATTAAATTTATAAAAAACAGTAATTTTTAAAAACTGAGATTATTTTAAATAAATGTTTAAATGTGATTTAGTCAACACTTTCCATATAATGAAATGTTCGGATTAAATCGTCAGATATGATTGCATAAGGCTCTGAATGGTCAACGTAAGACCAAGGTGCCCCTTGTCTGTGTGTTAATTCAACAAGTTCTATAGCTGAAAAATTTTTGTATTTTTCTAATGTTCTGTCTATGGATTGTAATTTTTGCACTCCGTTAATAGCAAATAAAATTCGACTTTTTGCAGGGAGTTCTTTGACACTATGATGAAAAGATTGTTCATTATGAATATCAGAAACAGGACGGACATAGTCATATCCACTTCTTCTATAGGTGTCGTAGACACTGTCAATAACAGGACCGTGGGTAAAAGCGTAAATTTTATCCTCAAAAAGCTTTTCAGAATATGAACATAGATAGTCAGCGTAGGCAAAGTATACAAGCTTTTCTAAAGAAAGATGTGTGCACTTAACCTTTGAAAGAATATAATTTGCTACATCTAGTCCACGTAATGTTCTACCGCTTTTTACTTTTTGTGCAAATTCAGTCACAGTTTTCACATTTTCTACACCCTCAAAAAAGGAATCATAATCTTTTACCGATTGCCAACTGATTGAATCAGTTTCAATAAAATGTGTTGATAGAGGAACATCTTTGTCACAACTTGATTTAATATCATCTATGATGCTTCTTATTCTTTCAGAATTTAATAAAGTGTCCTCTGTTATATCTAATGCTATTCTTGTTCCGTCTGTATAAGAACTGCTCATAATAATATAATGCTTAGCCATTAATAATTCCCCCTTCCTTACTTTCTTTTTCCCAATTAGTATATTCTTGTTTATATTTTTTGTGAGAATCAAAGTTACTTTGCCTTATCACATTGATTCCAAATCTGTAGTTCCCATTGGAAAGTATGGTTATTCTTTTTAAAATAAATGTGTGTAGCTATATAATCTAATTTTGACGAGTTAATACATTTATATTTTCTATTATAATTGTTGTCTACAAATGTATGTATTTCCTCAAAAGTTTAATGGCTCCTCTAAAAATATTCTAACACCAAAAAGATCGTTAAAGCACTTGTTAATAGGAACCTGACCATATCCGTGTTTTTCTGTGGTGTAATTTTGAATTTTATATTCTATAGAGTTGTAAGTTTTAATGCGTGCGTTAACACTATAGGAACATACATCTGGTAACCCTAAAAGAATATCTGAGGTTTGTTCATTTAAGTAGCTAACATATTCGCAAATGTATTTATAAATAGAATCATTATTGTTAATATGAGAAACCAAAGATTTCTTTAAATTAATATTATATTTGTTTTGGTGCTCCCACTTATCGGTAACGCTTAAATACATTTCTTGTATGTAATCTATTAATAATTTTAATTGGCTATAACTATTCATCATAAATATCAATCCTCATTATTATTATACAACATTTGTTCGGTTTTAGTCAAATTATTCTGTAAATTATCAGTAATCCTTTTGCTGTTAAGATTAATTAATTTGCTTATCTATAGGTATAATAACCTAATAATATAAAATAATATGAGTATAACCTATAGGG
>JAXJTR010000068.1:0-16563 GCA_036309465.1 Acutalibacteraceae bacterium | reverse complement strand
GTTAATGTAAAACGGGTGTGATTGAAAATAACGAGGTTGTCGCAAATTTATCTACTTGCGACAACTTCGTATTATTGGTTATTTGAAATAACCACAGTAGTCATACGGTGACATTGGACGTCTATGATAATTACAATATCCACCTGCATTGTATGTTCTATCTAATATAAAATGCATACAATATCTACATTCCTTCACCATATTCTGCACCTCCTTCAATGTATTTTAATTGTTTATTACTATGTATTTGTTCTATGGTATTAATCTATATGTTGTTCAAATTTTTTTACTTTATTTATTTCTGAAATCCATTGAAATAATTTTATAGGTAATGCTACTAATCCTATGAAATAAGAAATAGTTGTTTTTATAAAAAAATAAATTACCCAACCTACTAATGGCATCCATACAAACAAGGAAGGTGTAATTTTATTAAGAACAGCCCATCCATACGGAATACCAGCAAGCATAAATCCTAATGGATTTCTTATTATAATTATACCAACAATCATTAAAACAACACTAATAGCAATGTTCTTAGTCATTTCTTTTTTGATAGCAGATGCTTGCTCTTTTGCACAAAGCATACAGGTTGGAGGTTGAAATGTTTCATCCTCTTTGATTGTTAATCGTCTTCCACATTTACTACAATTATTAACCGAATATTCTGACATTTTATATTCCTCCATTAATTTACAATGTATAATAAACTATGCGTTAAATATATCAAAGTTTATATGACTTTTTTAAATAATAAATAAATCTATTAAGTATGTGCTTAACAACTGAATTAACATAGGTTGTATTTTTTAATTTGTATGCAACAGGTGGACTTACTTTATAATAAACTTTTATAAACAGTCGTCCGATTTTTGATTTGTACAGTATTTTATCTCTAAAGCTTCTTAAAGTCACCACCTCTGGTGCGTTATATGAACCATATACAGCTGTGGCTATATAGCATCCTTCTTTTGGGGTGGTGTTTTTTTGAGCTTCTTGTTTTTTGTGTTCCTCTACTATTATTTCAATCGCTCTTTTTCCTGCACCTACGGAAAGTATATCAACCCAATTCTCGCAAGTATCTTCACTATCTACATATTTGTTATGAATAAAACAATAATAATCTTTGTCATTTATTACATTTCGATTCGCACACATTCCACACTCTCTACATTCATCTGTCACTCAAATCACCTCTTCTAAAAAACATCTAAATTTTAATTTTAACACTACCATAATTTTTTTATTACTATGAAGCACCACTTTTATATTATATTTTTTATCGTTTCTATTGGTAGAAAGCAATTCATCTGTTTTAGTTTGAATTTTTACCATTATGTTAACTTTAATATATCTGTGTTTAAATTATAGCCTAAAGGTATTATATTGTCAATACCTTTAGGCTATAATATCTGCTCTAAAGTGCATTGTTTATGTCGATAATGTATATTATGATAAATATACGCTACCTTTTGTTTAGGATGATTAATTATGAATAGAGAAGAATTAACAAGGATAATAGGTTTAAATATTAGAAAATATCGTCTACAGCAAGAATTAAGCCAAGAGGCACTTGCTTTGTCTGCTGGAGTACACCCTGCTTATCTTGGCAGATTAGAGCGTGGTGAGAAATGTCCTACAATAGACACTTTATATAAAATATGCGATGCTCTTAATGTGTCTGTATGTGAGCTGTTAACCTTTAAGGAAATAGCTACAGCTATGGATAATCCTGCAAAACAGAGAATAGAATTAGCATTAATGAAACTTCCAGTATCAAAGCATATTAAGGTGGCTGAAATTGTTGAAAATATTGTTGATGTTTTGTTAGAGTAATGATATATAAGCAAGGTGCAAGTATTTATTGTTACCTTGCTTTATTTTTTAATCTTTTATTTTACAAATTAAACACTATAGGTTATAATAAAAATATATACGCAGAAAGGATTGACATTTATTATGAATAAATATTGGAGTCAGTTTAAAAGTGGTACAGATATAAGAGGTATAGCCAGCGAGGGTGTAGAGGGACAGAATGTAAACCTTACAGACGAAGCTGTTTATGCTATGACAAAGGGCTTTATAAAATGGTTAAGTGACAAAACAGGCAAAAGTAGTGATACTCTTACAGTAGCTGTTGGTCGTGATAGCCGTATTTCAGGCCCAAGAATAATTGCAACAGTAGAAAAAGCTATGATTTCAAATGGTGTTAAGGTGCTTAACTGTGGCTTGGCATCAACTCCGTCTATGTTTATGACAACAGTAGATTTGAACTGTGATGGCTCTGTGCAAATTACAGCAAGTCATCACCCATTTAACCGTAACGGATTAAAGTTTTTTACAAAAGACGGTGGACTTGAATCAGAGGACATTACAGCATTACTTGAAAATGCAGAAAATGAGAATTTTGCACCAGATTGCAACGGTGGCACAACAACAGAAACCGATTATATGACACAGTATTGTGCAAATCTTAGAGAGATGATTTGTAAAGGTGTAAACAGCGAAAATTACGAAAAACCGCTACAGGGCTTTAAAATTGTAGTAGATGCCGGCAACGGTGCAGGCGGTTTTTATGCAGATAAGGTGTTAGCACCATTAGGTGCCGATACAACAGGAAGCCAGTTTTTAGAGCCTGACGGAATGTTCCCTAATCATGTACCTAATCCGGAAGATGCAACAGCTATGAAATTTATAAGTCAGGCTGTTTTGAATAATAATGCAGATTTAGGCGTTATTTTCGATACAGATGTAGACCGTGGCGGTGCAGTAGACAGCACAGGTAACGAAATTAACCGTAACAGACTTGTAGCAGTTGCTTCAGCTATAGCTTTAGAAAACGCAAAGGGTGGCACAGTTGTTACAGACTCTACAACATCATCAGGACTTAAAGAGTTTATCGAGGGTGACCTACAGGGTAAGCACCACCGTTTTAAAAGAGGCTATAAGAATGTTATTAACGAAGCAATAAGACTTAATAAAGAGGGCGTAGATTGCCCACTTGCTATAGAAACCTCTGGTCACGCTGCAATGAGAGAGAACTATTTCTTAGATGACGGTGCTTATCTATGTACAAAAATAATTATTAAAATGGCACAGCTTAGAAAAGAGGGCAAGGATATTTCCAGCCTTACAGCAACTTTAAAAGAGCCTGTAGAAAGTAAAGAGGTACGCTTTAAAATTACTGATGCCGACTTTAAAACAACAGGTAACAGAATTATAAAAGAGCTTGAAGAGTACGCAGAAAAACAAGAGGGCTGGACAGTAGCCGACGATAGCCGAGAGGGTGTGCGTGTATCCTTTGGCAAAAATGATGGTGACGGTTGGTTCTTATTAAGATTAAGCGTACACGACCCAATTATGCCACTAAATGTAGAAAGCGACAGTGCAGGCGGTGTAGATATTATTTTAGATAAGCTTATGGTATTCCTAAAGGGTTGCAGTGGCTTACAGGTATAAAAAATACAACATTGCATAACTTTTATTGTTTATAAAAAGCTATAAAAAGCTCCCGTTAAATAAGGTAACAACCACCTTGTTTAACGGGATTTCTGTTTATAAATTGGCTATATGTTAAATTTTTTGGTGGATAAAGTTTTGTATTAGTAGTATAAATAGAAAATTGTTTTAGCAACAAGGAATTACACTACCTCCAATTATTGACTTTAAATGTGCTTAATGGTAAAATTGATAATGAAATTTTGTGCCTTTAAATGGCACTACATAAATGCTGAGGTTTATATATGAAAAAAATTATGCTGGTTTTCGGCACTCGTCCGGAAGCAATAAAAATGTGCCCATTGGTAAACGAATTGAAAACTCGTGACGGTATAGAAACTATTGTTTGTGTTACCGGTCAACATAGACAAATGTTAGATCAGGTTTTAAAGGCTTTTGATGTAACACCTGATTATGACTTGTCTATTATGAAAGATAAGCAAACATTGTTTGATATTACTACAAATATTCTTAATAGTATAAAAACTGTTTTAGAAGAGGTAAAGCCAGATGTTGTTTTGGTGCATGGTGATACTTCAACCACATTTGTTACTGCATTAGCGTGTTTTTATCTGCAAATACCTATAGGTCATGTAGAGGCAGGCTTGCGTACATATAATGTGTTCTCTCCATATCCTGAGGAGTTTAATCGTCAGGCTGTAGGTATAATAAGTGATTATAATTTTGCACCTACCCAGCTTTCTAAGCAAAATCTTCTTAACGAGGGCAAAAAGCCGGAGTCTATTTATGTTACAGGTAATACTGCTATAGATGCTTTAAAAACAACTGTACGAGAAGATTATAACCACCCCGAATTAAGCTGGGCTGAGGGTAGCAGACTTATTATGATTACTGCCCACAGAAGAGAAAATCTAGGCGAACCTATGAAAAATATGTTCCGTGCTATCCGCAGGGTTATGGACGAGCATAAAGATGTAAAGGCTATTTATCCTATTCATATGAATCCTGTTGTGCGTGAAACAGCCGAAGCCTTTTTAGGTGGAGATGACCGTATACATATTATTGAGCCACTTGAGGTTTTAGATTTTCATAATTTCTTAAGCAGAAGTTATTTAATATTAACCGATTCAGGTGGTATACAGGAGGAAGCACCGTCTTTGGGCAAGCCTGTTTTGGTAATGAGAGATACTACAGAGCGTCCTGAAGGAATATCTGCTGGTACTTTAAAGTTGGTTGGTACTGACGAAGAAACAATTTACGAAAACTTTAAAATGCTTTTAGAAAATAAGGAAGAATACGAAAAAATGAGCACTGCAAGTAATCCTTACGGAGATGGTTTTGCTTGCAAACGAATAGCAGATATATTAGTAGACAGCTTGAATAACAGTAATTGAGAGGTATAATATGAAAGATTTGATAAGTGTAGTTTTACCTGTATATAACGGTGAAAAATATCTTAGAGAAAGTATCGACAGTGTTATAGCCCAAACATACCAAAATTGGGAGCTTCTTATTGTAGATGATTGCTCTACAGACTCTACTGCGTTAATTGCTAAAGAATACGCAGAAAAGGATAGTAGAATACACTACTATTTGAACGAGAAAAATCTTAGATTGCCTCGTAATTTGAATAGAGGTTTTTCTCTTGCAAAAGGTGATTACCTAACATGGACATCAGACGATAATAAGTACAGACCAACAGCACTGGAAAAAATGCTTAAAGCTATAAAAGAAAGCGATAACGCTCAGTTTGCTTTTGCATCTTGCCGAATAATAGATGGTGACGGAAAACCTTATGAATATATTATGGTAAGTGAAAAAGGAAAAGACTGTATAGTTGGCTCGGACTGTGTGGGTGCTTGCTTTATGTATACCAGAGAAGTTTATGAAACTGTAGGCGACTACGACTATGAGCTTGAGTTGGTTGAAGATTTTGACTATTGGCAGAGAGTTTTTATGAAATTTCCTACAGTAGCTATCGAAGAAATATTGTATGATTATCGTTTGCACGACGGTAATTTAACAAATACTATGAGAAAAGATAAATTTAACCGCAATCTTGAGAAAATGCTGTTAAAAAATATATCAGGCTTTGGTAAGCTAAGTGGCAAGCAGAAATATTATTATTATACTGCTCTTCATAAATGCCACGAAAATGACAAAGATGTAAAAAATCCTTATGAAAAGCAGTATAAAAAATATAAAGCGTATTTCTTTTGGCGTTATAGACTTCCTGGTAAGATAAACAGAGTTTTACACGGAAAGCCTTAAAATTGAATTTATTTTACATTTCAATAAAATTTAGAACTAAAAAATCCCATTCAGCAGGCTGTAAAAACAGTTGTTGAATGGGATTTCTGTATGTTTATTATATTATTATGTTATATTATAAAGCAATTCATTTATAAAATCTTGCATTTTATGTGGGTTCATACTGTTAATTGATATAATCATATTATAACCGTATTCTTCGTTTATATAATCGTGAGATATATATGTACCAATACCTCCTGAATGACCTACACCGCCATGTAATCCAGTCATAATACCGTAACCGTATTTTTCTGAACTTTCAGGTGAATAGTTAGTAGTCATTTCTTCATAGCTTTCACGAGAAATAACCTTACCGCTTTTTAAACCAGTCATCCACTTATCCATATCGTAAACATTAGATATTATGTCGCCTGCACCCTTGGCAAGACCAATGATTTCGCTTTCCGTCAAAGAACTGTATGTTTCGCCATTCGCCCAATCAGGTGCACCTTTAATTTCATCAACAGAACCTGAGTTTTTCATACCAAGTGGTTTGAAAATATTTTCTCTTACATAATCTATATATTTCTGTCCCGATACAAGCTCTACAATATTAGCTAGTAAGAAGAAATTAGAATTAGAATAATCATATTCAGTGTCAGATTCAGTGTAAAGGTCTTGGGTGAAAAGGGATTGTTTTATTCTTTTGATATTTTCCTCTTCTCTATTGTCGGGTGAAAATTCTTCGGGAATTATAACGCTAAGATAATCTAAAATACCTGAACGCATAGTTAATAAGTTTTTTAGAGTAATATCCTTACCAATTTCATATTCAGGGAAGTATTTACTTAAAGTATCCTCTAGGCTAAGCTTGCCTTGGTCACGCAATTGTAAAATTGCAACAGCACAAAATTGCTTAGATACCGAGCCTATGGGCATAACAGTATCTAGTGTGCGAGGTTTATTGCTTTCTGTGTTGCCTGTTGCCATTCCATAAACCTCTTTACCGTTTTGTGTAATATAAAAAACACCATCAAATTTATATTTTGCTAAAGTGGTTTTAACAGTATCCTTAACACTTAAATTTGCATTTTCCTCGGTTGCTGGGTTAGTTGCTGTAGTGTTTTCTGTTGCAACTGTTGCTTGCTGTGTTATTTGTTGAGCAAGCTGTGGTTGAAAGTAAAGTAATTAGCAGAAGAGTTGATAAAAGTTTTTTTCATTCCTGTAACCTCCTAAAAAGTTTATTATTTTTTGGAAGAGTTTTTATTAAAGACAAAAGCACTGTCTATTAGCCATAATGGTGGTGCTTTTGCGGTAAAATACAGCCTTTAATCACCTCCTGTTAAAGCAATAGTCCAGTGCTTTTAATATTATTAAATATTCTTAGCCTATATAAATTACATTGAATATGCTATCAACTTCAATGTAGTAAAATCGGGCTTATTCAGAAATTTTCATAGAAATATCAAAGGCTTTTACAGAATGAGTTAGGGCACCTATAGAAATTATATCTACACCACTTTCGGCAACTGCACGAATAGTTTCGCTGGTGATACCACCGGAAGCTTCAAGAAGTGCTCTGCCATCTGTAATTTTAACAGCCTCGGCCATTAGCTCAGGACTCATATTATCTAGCATAATAACATCAACCTTAGCTTCAATAGCCTCTTTTAGTTCGTCTAAATCACGAACCTCAACTTCTATTTTTGTCATATGACCTAACTTAGCCTTTAATTTAGCTACAGCGTTTGTAATACCGCCACCTGCATCAATATGGTTATCCTTTAGCATAGCTGCGTCAGATAAATTGTAACGGTGGTTTCGTCCTCCACCTATGGTAACAGCGTATTTCTGTATAGGTCTTAAATTAGGCAGAGTTTTTCTTGTGTCGGCAATAGATGCCTTTGTGCCTGCTACAAGCTGTACACAGCGTGCTGTTTCAGTTGCTATACCACTTAGGTGCTGTAGCAGATTAAGTGCGGTGCGTTCTCCTTTTAATAAGGTGCGTGTTTTACATTTTACAGTTGCAATAATATCACCATACTTAACTGTTTCACCGTCGTGTATAAAAACCTCGGCTTCGTAATCAGGCTGTAGTATTTCAAATACTCTTAATGCAATGTCTATACCGCATAAAACGCCCTCAGCCTTTGCTATAAAGTTTGCCTTACCCTGCTGATTGGCAGGAATAAGATAATCTGTAGTAGTATCAAGATAGTTAATATCCTCTAACAAGGCTGATTTTATAAGATTATCTACATATATTTGATTAACCATAATTAGTAATCCTCCTGTTGATTAGTTGTAACCTCCAGCATAATTTCCTGTGCAACTGTTGCAAGGCTTTTTGCTTCTATATAGTCGGAACTTAATATATAATCTGTGTTCTCTAAGTTTTCTAAAATTTCAGTAAATAGCTTATAGCTTTCTTGGAATTTTTCAGGCTTTTTAATAACAAAGTAAGCGTCTTGTAATATAGAACGAATTTTAGTTCTAATACCCTTTGGTAGTGGAACAGTACCTGTGCTGTATACAGGTGGGTTACCCTGTACTGTGCCTTGGTTACCCTTTTCAATTTCGCTAATAATATCCATAGCAGCTCTTCTTGAGAAAACTAAAGCTTCTAATAAGCTGTTGCTGGCTAGTCGGTTAGCACCGTGTACACCTGTGTGAGAGCACTCGCCTGTGGCATATAGCCTGTCTACACTTGTTCTACCGTTTAAATCAACATCAATACCGCCCATTAAATAGTGCTGGCAAGGGAAAACAGGTATTTTCTCTGTTGTAATATCAACACCCTCGTCAAGACAGTTTTGATAAATCATAGGGAATCTCTCTTTAATAAAGTCGGCTCCCTTATAGGCAATATCAAGATAAAACTTCTCACTGCCTGTTGCAATAGACTCACGAATAATAGCATCACTTACTACATCTCTTGGTGCAAGCTCTCCACGACTATCATAATTATGAGCAAAGCGTTCTCCGTGGCAATTAAGTAGATATGCACCCTCACCACGAACAGCCTCACTTATTAAAAAGCGTTCTCTGTCTTTGTCGGCGGCAAATGCTGTTGGGTGAAATTGTATTCTGTCAAGGTGCATTATTTTAGCACCAAGCTTTTTAGCCATTGCTATACCGTCGCCTGTTGCTATTGCACTGTTAGTGGTGTATTCATAAACTCTGCCTATACCACCTGTTGCTAATATGCAGTAGCTACAGCTTACTGACGAAATTTGGTTATTTTTTAGCATACCAACAAAAAATCCGTTTTCAGCCTTATCAATTGAGAAAACAAAGGTGCTTTCAACAAAATCTATATTGCTTCTGCTTTTTGCTATTTCAATAAGCTTGTCGGTTACAGCTTTACCTGTAAAATCTTTGTGGTGCACAATACGATGTCTGCTGTGACCTGCTTCAAGTGTCATAAGTATATTGCCTTGAGGGTCACAATCAAATTCTACACCCATTTCTTTTAGCTTTAATACATCGGACGGACCTTCTTTTACAAGAATCTCTGTTGACTTTGGATTATTTTTATACTTACCAGCAACAAAGGTATCTTCAATATGTAAATTATAGTTGTCCTTTTCTTTATCAAGAACAGCCGCAATGCCACCCTGTGCAAGAGAACTGTTTGATAAATCTGCTTCTCTTTTAGAAATTAAAAGCACACTGTATTTTTCGTTAAACTGCAATGCACTGTAAAGTCCTGCAACACCACAGCCTATAATAACTACATCATAATTATTTTTCATTGCTATATACAACCTTTCAAAGGTACAATATATTTGTTTAATTTATATGATATCACAAATTATTGATAAATTAAATATATTTTCAAAAAAATAATAAGGAAAGAATGAAAAATAAAAAAATTAGTGATAATAATAAGGTGAATGTTAATTTATAGTTAATTTATATTTACAATAGTTGACATTTTATACTCAGTTGATAAAATTAAAATAATAAAAATAGATGAGATATGCGAGGGTAAGTATGGAGCTTTTTGAGAATGATATAAAACCACAACGAACTCTTTTGGTTTGTGTAGATACAGGTGATTATGATGCGGAATCCTCATTAGATGAGCTATGGGAGTTGGCTGAAAGTGCAGGTGCAGAGCCTGTTGCTACTATGACACAGAAAAAAGATAAGCCCGAAACTGCCACCTATGTTGGTAGTGGACGACTTGAAGAAATAGCAGAATTTTCTGCCAATAATGATATAGATTTATTGATATTTGATTGTGAATTAACTCCTACCCAAATAAGAAATATCGAGCAGGCTACCGATGTACGCACTATAGACCGTACTATGCTAATTCTTGATATTTTTGCACTTCGTGCAAGGTCAAAAGAGGGTAAATTGCAAGTAGAGCTGGCTCAGTTAAAATATATGTTGCCAAGACTTACAGGTAAGGGTATAGCAATGTCACGTCTTGGCGGTGGTATTGGTACTCGTGGCCCTGGTGAAACAAAGCTGGAAACTGATAAGCGACATATAAGAAGACGAATGGAAACCCTAAAAGAACAGCTTGCCGATGTAGAGCTACACCGTAATATGCTTAAAACACGAAGAAAAAAAGACGGTGTTATTACAGCTGCTATAGTGGGTTATACCAACGCAGGTAAGTCAACCTTAATGAATTATCTTACAGATGCAGGGGTGCTTGCAGAGAATAAGCTGTTTGCAACACTTGACCCTACATCAAGAGCATTAAAATTGCCAAACGGTGTAACTATAATGCTTATAGATACAGTTGGTCTTGTAAGACGATTACCTCACCATTTGGTAGAAGCCTTTAAATCAACACTAGAAGAAGCAGCTACAGCTGATATTATATTAAATGTATGCGACGCATCATCAGAAGAAGCACATTTACACCTACAAGTAACAAAGGAATTATTAGAAAGCCTTGGTTGTGGCGATACACCTGTTATTCCTGTGTTAAATAAATGGGATATGGTCGACCAACAGCAGGGTGTTATACCATCTGTTGGAAATTCTGTAAGAATAAGTGCTAAAAACGGAACAGGCATAGACAAGCTTTTACAGGTAATTGAGGATAATCTTCCTGTAAAAATTAAAAAGGTAAAGCTGTTAATTCCCTTTGAAAAGGGCGGTTTAGTTTCGGATATACGCACAAAAGCTACTTTATTGAGTGAGGACTACACAGCAGAGGGCATAAGTGTAGAAGCACTGCTTGACCCTGAAATGTATAATAAGCTTAGTGATTATATTTGTGAGTAATAATAAACCTTATTTAAAATTAAAAAGTTTATAATTAAACCGTACTTTTAAACAGGTGACATCTTGCAAGTTTGCACAAGCAAGACAATTATGCTATAATAAAAAGATACAAAATTTATGAAAGGAGCGTATACAAATGGATGTAAAGGTTGGAGATGTTTTAGAAATGAAAAAGCCACACCCATGTTCAAGCAAAAGCTTTGTTGTGCTCCGAGTGGGTATGGATTTTAAAATAAAATGTCAAGGCTGTGGCAGAGAAGTAATGGTGCCACGAGTTAAAATAGAAAAGAATATTAAGAAAATAATCCGAGGTGAATAGCTGTTTTTATATTTATATATAATCTATAAATATAAAAAATAAGGAGAATTAATATGTTTGAAAATAAGCTAGACATTTTTGAAAAAAGATATAACGAACTAAACAACAAATTATACGACCCTACCGTTGCAGGCGAGCCTGAATTATACCAAAAGGTAATGAAAGAGTTTAAGGAAATAGAGCCTATTGTAGATGAGTATAAGATATATAAGCAAGCAAAGGCGACTATAGAAGAGTCATTGGAAATTCTTAACGAAAGTGACGACAAGGAAATGCGTGAGCTTGCCGAAGAAGAATTGTCAACAGCAAAAGCTACATTAGCTGAAAGTCAGCAAAATATAAAGCTACTATTGTTACCTAAAGACCCTAACGACGACCGCAATGTTATTGTTGAAATTCGTGGTGGTGCAGGTGGAGAAGAAGCGGCACTGTTTTCGGCTGTTTTATATAGAATGTACTCTATGTATGCTGAAAAGCGTGGATTTAAAACTGAAATACTAAACGCTAACGAAACCGACATAGGCGGATTTAAAGAAATCAGCTTTATGGTAAATGGTCAAGGAGCATATTCAAGACTGAAATTTGAAAGCGGTGTGCATCGTGTTCAGCGTGTGCCTGAAACTGAAACACAGGGTAGAATACACACATCTACAGTAACTGTAGCGGTTTTGCCTGAGGCTGAAGATGTAGAGCTAGAGATAAATCCTACAGATTTACAGATTGACACTTTCCGAAGCAGTGGTGCAGGTGGTCAGCATATTAACAAAACAGAATCTGCTATAAGAATTACACATATACCTACAGGCACTGTTGTAGAATGTCAGGACGAGCGTAGCCAGTATAAAAACAAGGATAAGGCAATGAAAGTTCTTAAATCTCGTTTATTGCAAGCTAAGCGTGACGAACAAACTCAAGCTGTGGCACAAGAAAGAAAATCACAGGTAGGCACAGGTGACAGAAGCGAAAGAATAAGAACTTATAATTATCCTCAAAGCAGAGTTACTGACCATAGAATTGGCTTAACATTATATAAATTAGACGAAATTGTAAATGGTAGCTTAGATGAGGTTATAGACCCGCTAATAACAGCTTACAGAGCCCAACAGCTACAGGAGGGACTTGACGGATAATGGAAACACAGGTTTTAAAACCAAACGCTGAGTCTTTAATTTTGGCTGGCGAGCTACTAAAAAATGGTGAGCTTGTTGGTATTCCAACAGAAACAGTTTACGGGCTTGCCGCTAACGCTCTTAACGGTAAGGCTGTAGAAAAAATATTTAAAGCTAAAGGCAGACCAATGGATAACCCATTGATTGTGCATATTTGTGATATTTCACAGGTAGATAGTCTGGTAACTGAGTTTTCAGAAAAAGCCAAAGCTTTAGCAAAACATTTTTGGCCAGGGGCTTTAACTATTATTATGCCTTGTTCGCAAAATGTTCCAACACAGGTTACAGCAGGGCTTAGTACCGTTGCTGTGCGTTTTCCGTCACATAAAACTGCACAGGATATTATAAGAGCCTCCGGTGTACCATTGGCGGCACCATCGGCTAATTTATCAGGAAGCCCAAGCCCTACAAATGCACAGTATGTTTATAACGATATGAATGGTAAAATCCCTTTGATTATCGACGGTGGTGAAAGTAATGTTGGTGTAGAGTCTACTGTAATAACTCTAGCCACAGAAGTACCAACTCTTTTAAGACCAGGTGGAATTACTGTTGAGGAATTAGAGGCTGTTATTGGTAAAATAAATATAGATAAAGGCGTTACAGAAATGCTGGAACATAACGCAGTTGTAGCCAGCCCAGGAATGAAATATAAACATTATGCACCAAAGGCTAACATTGTAATGCTAAAAGGCAGTCAAGCTGAATATATTAAATATATAAATAATAATTCTAAAGAAAATACAGGAGCCTTGTGTTATACAGGTGATAAGGAGTATCTTAATGTTCCCTGTGTTGTTTTAGGTGATGAAAAGGATTACATAGCACAAGCACATAACCTGTTTACAGCCCTAAGAACACTTGACGAAATGGGTTTAAAAACAGTTTACGCTCGTTGCCCTGATACAGAGGGTGTTGGTTTGGCTGTGTATAACAGACTTATCCGTTCTGCCGGATTTGAGGTGATAGACCTTGCGTAATTATACCATAATAGGTTTAACAGGCCCTACAGGTGCAGGTAAATCTACTGTAACAAAATATTTAAAAAGTAAGGGTTGTTATATTATAGACGCCGATGTGCTAGGTAAACAGGCATTAGAAAAGGGTAGCGATTGTTTAAAGCAAGTATGTGCTGTATTTGGTAATGATATACTTAACAGCAACGGTGAGCTTATTCGTCCACTGCTTGCTAAAAAAGCCTTTGCAACACCTAAAGATACCGAAAAGCTTAACAGTATAACTCACCCTTGGATATGTATGCAAACCCTTAAACAAATAAATTCTATACGCAATGCACAGAAAAATCCTGTTATTATAATTGATGCCGCTGTATTGCTGGAAAGCTGTATGGATATAATTTGCGACTATATAGTGGCTGTTGTTGCACCGCCACAAATAAGAAAGCAAAGGATAATAGCAAGAGATAATCTAACAGAAGAACAGGCTGTAATGCGTATGAGTGCTCAAAAAGATAATTGCTTTTATATTGAAAAAGCTGATTTTGTTATAGATAGCTATAACGATATTGATAGTGTATATAGAAAGGCTGATGATGTTTTGGCTGTAATTTCAGGAGGTAAACTATAATGACAAGAAGAAAAAGACAAAAGCGAAAGCTATACCTTGGTGGCATAGTGGCAGGTCTTATTTCTTTAATAGTTGCATCTGTTGTTTTAATTGTTGTAATTTTAATTTTTATCACTGCTGATAAAGGTCTTGGCAAAGCCTTACGTCCAACAGAGTACGACACTTATGTGCATAAGTATTCACAGGAGTATAACCTTGATGAAAACCTAGTTTATGCAGTTATAAAAACCGAAAGTAATTTTAACCCCAAGGCAAACTCCAGAGTAGGAGCAATGGGATTAATGCAAATTATGCCCGAAACCTTTGAGTGGCTTCAAAATTACTCAGATGGATATGTGCAATATGGCACCGAATATTTATATGAGCCTGAAATAAATATAAAATATGGCTGTATATTTTTACGTTTTTTACTTGATAGATACGATGTAGAGTCTAGTGCTGTTGCCGCCTACAATGCCGGCTTTGGTGCAGTAGACAATTGGCTTGCCGACAGCCAATATTCAGAGGACGGAGAAACCTTGTATTATATCCCATACCCTGAAACATCTGCCTATGTAGAAAAGGTGGAAAATGCAAAGTATTATTATGAAATTAACGCAGATAATGAATAATAGAGAAAATAAATGAAAGGACGAATTAACTATGGAAAATAATGAGAAATCAAAAGCAAAACAGCTAAAGGAAAAGTTATTTGTAAACAGAAGTGTTGGTATTAAAAAATTATCAGCAGAAGAAATAGCAAAAGCAGATGACTTTTGCAAAGGCTATGCCAACTATATTAACAATGCAAAGGTAGAGCGAGAAGCAGTTGAAACCTCTGTAAAAATTGCAGAGGAAAACGGTTTTGTTAAATATGATAGAACAAAATCATACAAAGCAGGTGACAGAGTTTACTGTGTAAACAGAAATAAAAATGTTTTACTTGCAGTATTTGGTAAAAAGTCTGTTGCAGAGGGTGTGCGTTTTGCAATCGCTCATATAGACTCACCAAGATTAGATTTAAAGCCAAATCCACTTTACGAGTCAAACGACCTTGCTTTGCTAAAAACACATTACTATGGTGGTATTAAAAAATACCAGTGGACAGCTATCCCATTAGCTTTACACGGTGTTGTAGCATTTAAAGACGGTACTACAGTAAGTGTAAATATAGGCGAAGCTGAAACCGACCCTTGCTTCTGTGTAACCGACCTTTTGCCACATCTTGCTAAAGACCAGGTAACTAAGCCATTGTCAAAGGTATTTACTGGCGAAGATATGAATGTTCTTATTGGTAGCAGACCTTTTAGCAACGATGAGGAATCAGAGCTGGTAAAGCTAAATATTCTTAACATACTATTTGAAAAGTACGGAATTTTAGAAGAGGATTTCTTATCAGCCGAGCTTATGCTTGTGCCTGCATATAATGCAAGAGATATAGGCTTAGACAGAAGTATGATTGGTGCATATGGTCACGACGACAAGGTTTGTGCATATCCTGCTTTGATGGCAGCAATAAATACTGTTTCTCCTGAATATACAGCTATTACTCTACTAGTTGACAAGGAAGAAACAGGTAGCGACGGTAACACAGGTATGAAATCACGCTTTATGGAGCATTTTATAGACGAGATTGCAGATATGCAGGGTGTAAAGCCATACACAGTGCTTAACAACAGCAAATGCTTATCAGCCGATGTTAACGCAGCCTTTGACCCTAACTATGCAAGTGCCTATGAAAGCAATAACAGTAGCTACATTAATAACGGTGTAGTTATTACTAAGTATACAGGCAGTGGCGGTAAATACGATACATCAGATGCCTCTGCTGAATATATGGCTGAAATTCGCAGTATGCTACAAAGAGAAAATGTACTATGGCAAACAGGCGAGCTAGGCAAGGTAGATGGTGGCGGTGGTGGCACCATAGCTAAATATGTTGCAAACCTTAATGTAGATGTAGTAGATTTAGGTGTTCCTGTACTTTGTATGCACGCACCTATGGAGATAGTATCAAAGGTAGATGTATATATGGCTTACAAAGCATTTTGTGCATTTTTTGAATAATATTTTGTCAGTTTAATGATTGTATAATTACAGCACCCCTCAACGCTAAAACAGTAGCGTTGAGGGGTGTATTAGCTGTGCTATGTTGTAGGTAGCATAGTTTTTGTAATGGGCGAACTATAAAATAATTTACAAAAACAATATTACAAAGAATATATTTTGAAAATGCTCAATATTTATATAAAACTTTTTAAAAAAAAGGGTTGACAAATTGATGTGTATGTTGTATAATCAATAATGTTCTCAGGAGAGAGCAAACAAAATAACACGCGGGTGTGGCGGAATTGGCAGACGCGCTAGATTTAGGTTCTAGTGTCAGCAGACGTGGGGGTTCAAGTCCCTTCACCCGCACCAGGAAAACGGCTAGGCTTTTTGCCTGGCCGTTTTTCTTTTAATTCGGCATAGGCTTAACCATGTGATGGTTGCAAAAGCAGTGCTGCACTTTTTTCAATTAAACTTTTGTTATACAATATATTTTCC
>JAXJTR010000067.1:0-11974 GCA_036309465.1 Acutalibacteraceae bacterium | reverse complement strand
GTTCTGTAGAGAAGCACTGCTGAAGAAATACTGCTGCTTTAGTCTTAGAACCTTACCCTCGTAACCGTTGTCGTTAGGATATAGAACCTTAGAGATGTTCTCTGCTGCGTTCTTAGCCTCTACTGACTTTGTATATTCGCAGTTGTTAAATGCAACAAAGTCAAACTCATCAACAGCCTCTGCCTGCCATAGACGAAGTGTGTTAATGTTCTTTGTACCGTAGCCGATAACAGCCATATCATAAGGTACAGCCTTAACTGTCTGATCCTTAAATGTAACAAGAACTGTGTCCTCTTCTCTACGGATACACCATGGATCGTCAAATCTCTGCCAATCGTCAGCAACCTCTACCTGTCTGCCGTCCTGAATTAACTGCTTAAATAGACCATACTTGTAACGGATACCATAGCCGTCAAGTGGAACATCCTGTGTAGCAGCACTATCTAGGAAGCAAGCAGCCAAACGGCCCAAACCACCGTTACCTAAAGCTGCATCGTCAATTTCTTCAAATACATTGATGTCGATGCCCTTAGCAGCAAGTAGCTCCTTAACCTCGTCAAGAATACCCATACAGAATAGGTTGTTGTACATCATACGACCCATTAGGAACTCAGCTGATAGGTAGTAAGCTCTACGAGCACTAGCGTGGTTCTTCTTAGCTGTTGTCCATCTGTCGCTGATTTCAGCCATCATTGCCTTACCAACTACATTGTGAAGCTCTGCAGGTGATAGCTCAGTAAGCTCCTTACAGTACTCGCTCTTTGCAATCTCGGTAAGATTCTTCATCATTTTGTTCTGACTCATTGGTTGTTTTCCTCCAGTCTACTATATGTTGTAGATAATGTGTTTAATTTAGCAGCCAGCTCGTCTGTTAAAGCTGAAGCCTGTATTCTCCAAACCCAGTTTCCGCCTAGTGTTGACGGAATATTCATTCTTGCTTCTGTGCCAAGACCTAGAATATCCTGCATTTGAATAATTGCATATTTACTAACACTAGCATAAGCAGTGCGAATAATACCCCAGTTGTAGCCTTCTTCATCTGAAAGCTTACAGTAATTTCTTGCGAAATCAATATCCTCTGGTTTAGCTGTAGCAAACCAGCCCATAATTGTGTCGTTGTCGTGTGTACCGCTGTAAACAACGCTGTTTTCAGTGTAATTGTCAGGAAGATAATCGTTATCCTCGCCACTATCAAAAGCAAATTCAAGAACCTTCATACCTGGATAGCCTGAATCCTTTAGAAGCTGTCTTACACCGTCTGTAATAGTACCTAAATCCTCTGCAACAATTGGGAAATCGCCAATAGCTTCTTTCATCTTTACAAAGAACTCAATACCAGGACCATCTAGCCATTCACCAACAATAGCATTTTCAGCAGGGTATGGAATAGCATAATAAGAATCAAATGCTCTGAAATGGTCTATTCTTACTATATCAAATAGGTTAGCAGCACTCTTAATACGTGCAAACCACCATTTGTAGTTAGTTTCTTTTAGATATTCCCAGTTGTATAGTGGGTTACCCCATAGCTGACCTGTAGCTGAGAAATAATCAGGAGGACAACCTGCAACACATACAGGTAGCTTTTCCTCGTCTAGCCAGAACACTTCTGAATTAGCCCAAGTGTCGGCACTATCCATAGCAACATAGATAGGCATATCACCCATAATTTGAATACCTAGGCTATTTACATAAGCTCTAAAATCTGCCCACTGCTTATAGAAAATAAACTGAACAAACTTCCAGAAATCAATCTCTGGCTTTAGCTCTTTTGTATAGTTAGCAACAGCCTCAGGCTTTCTTAGCTTAATGTCCTCGTCAGCCCACTCTGTCCATGCTTTCATATCGTTGTTTTTCTTAACAGACATATATAAAGCATAGTTTTCAAGCCAATCTGCATTTTCTTTTACAAAAGCCTTATAGTCAGCATCTGACTTTTTAAATTTTTTGAATGCACAACGTAAAACTTCAAATTTTGTTTCGTAAATTTGTGCATAATCAACTTCCTCTGGGTTTTCTCCCCATTTTCTGCCCTCAAGATCTTTTTCTGTAAGCAAACCATCTCTAACCAAGAAATCTAGGTCGATAAAATAAGGGTTGCCTGCATAAGTTGAAAAAGATTGATATGGCGAATCACCATAGCTTGTAGGACCTACAGGTAAAATCTGCCATATTTTCTGACCTGCAGCCTTTAGAAAATCTGCAAAATCGTAAGCAGCCTGACCAATAGTACCTATGCCATAAGGTGATGGTAGTGAGGATATTGACATTAATATACCTGCACATCTTGACATAGTTATCATCTCCATATCATAAAAAATATAAAATTTTTTTAACATACACTGTATCGCCTATTTAGCATTAAATAGACCTTTACCAATACAGTTTAACATAAACCGACCTTTTTAGCAATACCATTTAGCATATTTTATGGAATAAAACCCCTTTTACCTGTGATTTTCATTACAAATATTCAAATATGGGGTATGCTACACACAAATTATATGGTATTATCCGCTGTAATTGTCTTATACGCAAAATACATTGCAACAGCTACAGCAAGCTGTCGTACTCTGTTGCGGTCATTTTTCTTGTCCTGCGACAACAAAGCTTTTATAGTATATTCCTGATTTTCAGCAGAAACACCTATATATACTAAGCCAACAGGCTTTTCTGTTGTGCCACCATTAGGGCCTGCTATACCTGTGGTAGATATACCTATGTCAGCTTTGCCAAGTTTTTTTACGCCACAAGCCATTTGCACTGCAACCTGTGGGCTTACTGCACCAAAGCTTTCAAGGGCGGATTTTTCCACCCCTAAAAGATTTTCTTTTATATGATTAGCATAGGAGCATACTCCACAATCAAATACAGCAGAAGCACCACTTACATCTGTTATTTTTTGACTAATCATACCACCTGTACAGCTTTCAGCTGTGGCTATTTTTAAATTCTTTTCTTTTAAAGCCTCTACCAACAATATATTTATGCTGTTTAGTTCAATGTTATTATCGGCAAGCTCTTGTAAAAAGCTGTTTTCGGTTATTATTTTCAATAATATCACCTGTATTATAATGTGCAAAAATTTACACTATATATTATAAATGTGTATATGGAATAATTTGAATACAGCCTTGTGGCTGTTATTCTTACTTATCTAATCTGTCCGTCTCCACTTATTACATACTTCATAGAAGTAAGCTCTGTTAAACCCATAGGACCTCTAGCGTGTAGCTTTTGAGTAGAAATACCAATCTCTGCACCCATACCAAACTCTCCACCGTCTGTAAAACGAGTTGAAGCATTTACATATACAGCAGAAGAATCTACCTGTGCTGTAAACTTTCTTTGTGCGTGGTAATCATCTGTAATAATAACTTCACTGTGACCTGTAGAATACTGTCTGATATGCTCTATTGCATCATCTAAAGAATCAACAACCTTTATTGCTATTTTGTAGTCTAAATACTCATTAGCCCAGTCGTATTCCTCAGCAGGAATTACACAATCACCTAAAATTTCTTTTGTTTTTTCACAGCCGTGAATTTCAACATTGCTTTCATCTAGCTTAGCCTTTAATAGTGGCAATACCTGCTGTGCAACAGCTTTATGTACAAGCACGGTTTCAAGTGCGTTACAAACTGATGGACGCTGTGTTTTACCGTTATTTACTATATTAATGGCCATTTCGATATTAGCAGATTTATCAATTACAGCGTGGCAGTTACCAACACCTGTTTCAATAACAGGCACCTTTGAATTTTCTACAACCGCCTTAATAAGACCTGCACCACCACGAGGGATTAAAACATCAAGATACTGGTTTAAGCCCATTAGCTCTATTGATGACTGTCTTGTAGTATCTTTAACCAGCTGAATACTATCCTTTGGCAAACCAACTGACTCTATAGCCTCTCTCATAACCTCTGCAATAACAGTGTTTGAGTTAATAGCCTCTTTACCACCACGAAGAATTACAGCGTTACCAGCCATTAAACAAAGTGCAGCGGCATCTGATGTTACATTTGGTCTTGCCTCGAAAATAATGCCGATAACACCCATTGGTACTCTGATTTTCTTTATCTCCATACCATTTTCTGCTATATGACCACTGATAACCTGACCAACAGGGTCGTCAAAATCTGCAACCTTTCTTACACCCTGAGCCATACCCTCGATTCTCTCATTGTTTAATCTTAGTCTGTCAAGCAATGACTTTGTAAGACCATTTTCCTCGCCATTTTTTATATCAATATCATTCTGTGCAATAATTCTTTCTTTATTGGCAACTAAGGCATCTGCAATAGCATTAAGAGCTGTTTTTTTCTCTTTACCTGCAACAGCTAATATACTTGCTGCTTTTTTTGCCTTTTGTCCCATTATTTCAAGCTCTGTCATTTCTTATTCCTCCCATACAGTAAATATTCTATTTATAAAAACATTTTCTTTAAATCTTCAAGATTATAAGGTGTTTGCTGATATACATAATAATTTAACCAGTTAGTAAACAGCATTGTTGCGTTGCTTCGCCATGTAAGGCGAGGTGTTGCATCTGGGTCGTCCTCTGGAAAATAATTATGAGGTATTGCAGGGTGTATTCCCTTGTTTACATCTCTGTTATACTCTTTAGCCAAAGTATCTCTATCGTATTCACCGTGACCTAACACAAAGAACTTTCTACCGTCTTTACTGCCTACTACAGCAACTCCTGCAAGGCGAGATGTAGATAAAATTTCCAATTCAGGGTGCTGTGCAATATCTTCTTTGTTAACACCTGTATATCTGGAATGAGGCAAAGAAAATCTATCGTCAAAGCCACGCATTAGTGGGTGATTAGGGTTTAATACTCTATGTCTGAAAATACCACTTAGCTTATAGCCCATATCTATTTTAGGCACACCATAGTGATAATACAAACCAGCCTGTGCACCCCAACAAATGTGTAGAGTTGAGTAAACATTGTGCTTGCTCCACTCCATTATTTGGGTAAGCTCTTCCCAGTAATCTACATCTTCAAATGCCATTTGCTCAACCGGAGCACCTGTGATAATCATACCGTCAAAGCTTTCGTCCTTTATTTGGTCAAAGGTTTTATAAAATTTATCTAAATGAGATTGAGATGTATTTTTAGATTCGTGAGTTGCAGTTTGCAGAAGCTCTACATCAACCTGCAAAGGGCTGTTACCTAATAATCTTAACAGCTGTGTTTCTGTTTCTATTTTAGTTGGCATTAAATTTAAAATTATAATTTTAAGAGGTCTGATTTCCTGCATTAAGGCTCTGTCCTCGGGCATTACAAAAATATTTTCAGACTCTAAAACCTTTATCGCCGGCAAATCTGCCTTAACTTTAATAGGCATACTTACTTCCTCCATCTCATACAGTATTACCTTATATTATAAATGGTTAATATAGTATTTTCAACAGTTAATATTTTATTATCTCTGCCATAAAAACAAAAAACATAAAAATTTTATAAAAATTGCACCCTTAATTTGTACATATCACGCAAATTGTTAATTTTACATTATTATTATTTACGCACACTGCCAAAAGTGGTAAAATTACTGTGTGTGTTTTTATACGAACAAATATTTTAAAGAAAGGACTTGATAAACTATGAGTAAATCAACGCAGATTGATATTTCTGCTAATAACACTACTCTTAACAAAAAAGGTTTTAAAAATTGGCTGTGTGAAAACGGTTACATAATTTTATCCTTTTTTGTACCTTTTTTAATTTTGGGCACAGCCTTTGCCCTTAATGATGTTTATCCTTTTGGCAATCAACAAATACTTGTTACCGACTTTTGGCAACAGTATTATCCATTTTACTGCAACTTCCATAGCAAGCTTCAAGAGGGCTCTTCTATGCTATGGTCTTGGGGAGCAGGCTTAGGTACTAACTATGTAGCATTAATTGCTTACTACCTAGCAAGTCCATTAAATTTACTATTGTATTTTATTCCGTTAGAATCTTTGCGTGAAGCACTTACAGTATTTCTGTTAATTAAGGTTGGCTGTTCAGGAATGTTTACAGCTATGTTCCTTAAAACTGTTTTCAAACGCAACAACATCTCATTAGTGTTCTTCTCTATGCTATTTGCACTTTGTGCATTTACTATGGGATACTATTGGAATATTATATGGTTTGACGCCTATGCCCTATTCCCGCTGGTTGTATTGGCAACATATCAATTGCTTATAAACGGCAAGTACAAAATGTATGTAATTGCATTGTCATTAACAATGCTTACAAACTATTATATTGGCTTCTTTGTATGTATATTTACTGTTTTTGTATTTATAGCTACAATGATTATCACAAAGCCAGGCTGGAAAGCATTTTTCCAGAGATTTTTAACTATTGGCGTTTTCTCTGTAATAAGCTTGTGTATTTGTTCGGTAATATTTATACCAACACTAATGGCTTTACAAAACACCCACAGTATAGAAAACGCTATACCTACTATTACACAAATTTACGACTGGAAGTACGACAACGATGTGTTTGGCTTTATAACAGATATTCTTGGTAACACTATAGCATTTACCAAACCAACTGACAAAGAAGGTTTGCCTAATGTATATTGTGGATTTATCTGTATTATTCTTACAGGCTTCTACTTTACCTGTAAGAAAATTACTTTAAGAGAAAAAATAACAAGCATAAGCATCTTAGCTTTACTTCTTTACTGCTGTGTATTTAAGCTACCTAACTTTATTATTCACGGTTTCCACCTACCAAATATGCTACCTTACAGATTTTCTTTCTTAATCTGCTTTATCTTGGTAGTTATGGCTTACAGAGCATTTATGCTATTAAACAAAGTAAATTTCTCACATATATTGATGATGATAATTGTATCTGGTGTAATTATGCTTTGTGCTTATGTTGGCCCACAAACAGTAATAGATGAAACTACAAAAAATCCAAATGCTGTTACATTTACTCTTGCAATTTCTGTGGTTTATTTATCTTTACTTGCACTACGCAAGGTAGATATTATCCCAAAACAAGCTGTTTCTATTGTAATGTTTGGCGTTATGACAGTTGAAATTGTAAGTGGTGCTATGATAGGTGTAGAAACTGTAAGAGTAACCTCAAGAGATGGCTACCCTGACCAAAACCCACCTATACAAACACTTATTTCTAATATAGAAGCACAGGAAAAAGACCCATTCTACCGAATGGAAATGCAACAATATTACACTATTAACGATTCTACTATTTACGGCTATAACGGTGTTTCTCTGTTCTCATCTACAGTAAATGAGTCTATTACCAACTTTGTAAAAGGTATGGGTATGATAGGTTGGGACGCTGGTAACAGATATTATTACAGCGAATCATCTCCACTTACAAACGCATTCCTTAACATTAAATATCTTCTAGCAAGAAGAACAACAGCAAAAGACACTGTAAACTGGCAACAAATAGAAACAACAGGTGGTGCAACATCTTATAGAAATAATAATGTTTTACCATTTGGTTTTATGGCAAACAGTAATATTAAAACCTTTGACTATAACAAGGATATAAACGGTGCACCTGTAAAATCTCCTTTTGATGCACAGAACAGTCTGTTTACAAAAGCAACAGGAATGACACAAGAGCTATTTACACCACTTAAAGGCGACCCACTTTCTACAGGTTTCCCTGTTACTATTACATCTGAAACATCATATAACTGTGATGCTACATCAGAGGCAGGCACATTTACCTTAACATATACCGTGTTACAGGATAACACTCCACTTTATGCTTATACAAGCTGTGAAAATTGCGATAACAATACAATTACAATAACAAGTGGAACATCTGTAGCAACTACACACGAGGTAAGATTCCCACATATTATTTCTCTTGGTGTTCTTAACAAGGGCGAAACTGTTAAAATAGCTATACCTTATAAGCAGGGCACATCAGGCAACTGTAGCGTATGGGTTTGCCAGCTAAATCAAGACGTATTCCAGCAGGGTCTTAGCCTATTAAATGATGAGGGCTATAACATTACAGAATTTAACACCTCTGACTTTACAGGTACTATTAATGCTAAAACAGACGGCACAATGTACACCTCTATTCCTTATGAGGAGGGCTGGACTGCTTATGTTGACGGACAACAGGTTGAAATTACACCTATTGCAAATAACGCATTAGTATCTATCGACCTTAAAGCAGGTGAGCACACTGTAACCTTTAAATACTCACCAAAAGGCTTTACTGTAGGTTTAATTCTATGTATTTTAGGTATAATTGCTTTTGTAGCTGTTATTCTATTCGAGAGATTCTATATGATTAAAAAGAATAACCGTACACTTCTACAGCCAATAACAAAGGCTGATGATATAATTCTTGAAGAGCCTGACGATGATATTGCTCCTGAAAAGCCAAGAGCAAATAAACCAAAGGCGTCTAAAAAGAAAAAATAAAATTTAATAAAAATCAATTATCCTAAAGATAATAACAAAAGGGACAGCATTTGACCGATAACAATACGGTTCAAATGCTGTCCTTTTTATATAGTTCTATTTTTAAATATATTAGAAAGAGATAACTAAAGTTTGGGTCAAGCCTTTTCAAAGGCTTGCGGTTCAAAGGGGAGCCTTTGTGGGATTTTAAAGGGTGAAACCCTTTAATAAAAAAGGACAAAAAAGTTTCTTACCAATATTTATAATAGAGCCTGATTTTTATTCATATAAGCAAATATATTAAAGCCAAAACCAAACCTGTGTCGCATTTTTCTGTGCTTAGCAACAGCAACAGCAGTAAAATCAAACTGCGTTCTTTATCCTGCAATAAAGTATCCATAAAGCTTTTATGTGGCTTTATTTCTTGCTTTTGCTGTTTTATTGGGGCTGGGGGCTTTTCTGTGGTTTTTTCGTTGTTGGTTTTATTTTGTTGTTCAGCAGGCTGTTGCTTTCCTCTGCTTTGCATTTCCTGCATTCTTCGCATTGCTTCCTGTTGCATTTTATCCATATCGTCACCACGGTATCTATTCATAAACAACAACTCTCCTTATGTAACACTAAACATCATTAAAATTTAAAAGCTAAGTTTTAACAGCCACATTTATACTCTCATTAGATAACCTACAGCTTAGCATCAAAAGTTAAGTTGTTTTATAACAGGTAAAATTTTTATTAATTGAAGAATTTTAGACGCCTCATCAAGCTTTTGCTGGCGGTCGGCACTTAAAAATGGTCTTAATGCACGCAACAATCGTGTAGTATCGTCCTCTTGCTTAATATTAGAAAGCAAGGGCACTATTTTCATTATAGTCTGCATACTGTCGTCAGAAAACACAGGCATTTGAGGCTTTTGCTCGCAGGAGGGTTGTTCCTGTGGTTTGTCTGATATATCAGGCAGAATTAAATTTTTAAGGCTCATTATCTGTTCCATTGCTTGTGGGTCGCCTAATATTTGGCTTATTTTACCTGTTAAATCTTCCATTTTACTTATCTCCCATCAGTTTTTTTAGCAAAGCTTGTGCCTGTGGTGTTTGCAACAGTTTTTCAGTAGCCTCTTTGTCGTTTAAAATACTTTGTATTTTTTGTGCCTGAGAACTATCCAATTTATTTAAAATTTTGCCTATTTCCCCTTGTTGGGCGTTGCTTTTCAACGTGTTGGGATTTTCCCCTAATCTTTTTGAAAGAGAGTTAATAATATCTTGAATTTGCTTATCTTTATTGTTCATATAAAACACCACCTTGTGTATAATTTATATGTTAGTAACAGCTGTATAATAACTTTATAATAAAATTTATTTTATATAATTTCCAAAAATACCAACTAAAGCATTTTAGCTATTTTCGCACAGTAACACAGCAATACATTTTATATTGAAAACAACGAGAATATAATGTAAAATGTACTTAATACAAAACTATATATTCACATTGCGTAAAAAGTATTAGGAGTGGTTTATATGAGAATATTAGTAATTTCAGATGTGCACGGTGACATTGGTAACCTTAACAAGGTTTTATTAACACAATCAAAGGCGGAAGTAGTTATTTTTTTAGGTGACGGTGCAGACGATGTTGAAAAAGCAAAGGCGAATTTTCCTGAAAAAATGTTTATAATGGTACGTGGCAACTGCGACTGGGGCAGTAAACTGCCTCTTGAAGATGTAAGAACCATTGAGGGCGTAAAAATAAAAGCAACTCATGGTCACGTATATAATGTAAAGTTAACTTATTCTGATGTTATATACTCAGCCTTAGGCGATAACTGCAACATAGTATTATTCGGACACACCCATACCCCATTTGTAGATTATGACGACGGGCTATATATTATGAATCCTGGAAGTCTGCACGGATATGGCGGTACATACGGAATTATAGATATTACCCCAAATGGCATTGTAACAAATTTGGTAAAGCTTTAAATACAAAAACCGACTGCTAACCATTTACTGGTGCAGTCGGTTTTGTTATATATTAATTTCTTTCCTCTATGTCAGTATACTCACGCTCTACTACAAGGCTTTTGTATGCTGGGCGAATAATCTTATCTACATTAATAAGTTCTTCTAATCTATGAGCACTCCAGCCTACTATTCTTGCTACTGCAAAGATAGGTGTAAATAGCTCTAATGGAATATCTAGCATATTGTATACAAAGCCACTGTAGAAATCTACATTTGCACTTACGCCCTTGTACATTTTACGCTTTTTAGCAATAAGCTCTGGTGCCATTTCTTCTATCATAGAGAATAGCTTAAAGTCATCTTCCTTATTTTTCTCTTCAGCCAAGCCACGAACAAACTTTTTAAATACCTGTGCTCTTGGGTCGCTTACAGAGTAAATAGCGTGTCCCATACCATAAATTAATCCCTTACCGTCGAAGGCATTGCCTGCAAGTACCTTTTCAAGATATTCTCTAACCTGCTCACGGTCTGTAATATCTTTAACATTCGCTTTAAGGTCATTTATCATCTGAACAACTTTAAGATTAGCACCACCGTGCTTTGGTCCTTTTAGTGATGATAAAGCAGCCGCTACTACAGAATAAGTATCTGAACCGGAAGAAGAAACCACGTGAGTTGTAAAGGTAGAGTTATTACCACCACCGTGTTCCATATGTAGGATTAATGCAGCATCTAAAACTCTTGCTTCTAAATCAGTATACTGAGTGTCTGGTCTTAACATTCTAAGTAGATTTTCAGCTGTTGACAAATTAGGGTCTGGTCTGTGAATAAACAAGCTGTCGTCACATTCGTAATGAGTATAAGCCTGATAACCATATACAGCCAACATTGGAAATACTGCAATAAGCTTTATACACTGACGAAGTACATTTTCTATTGAAATATCCTCGGCGTTTTCGTCATAAGCAGCCAAAGTAAGAACACTTTTTGTTATAGAGTTCATTATATCTTTACTTGGAGCTTTCATTATAACATCTCTGGTGAAGCTGTTTGGCAATACCATATTTTCGCCTAGTAGCTTTTTAAAATCGGCATACTGCTCTTTGGTAGGAAGCTCGCCAAATAAAATTAAGTACATTGCTTCTTCAAAGCCAAAATGCTCTGCCTTACCTGAGTTTTTAACTAAATCTTTAATAGAATAACCTCTAAATAATAGCTTACCGGCACAAGGTACTCTTTCACCGTCTACCATTTTTACCGCCATTACATTAGAAATTGTTGTTAAGCCTGCAAGAACACCAATACCGTTCTTATCACGCAAGCCCTTTTGAACATCATATTTTGAAAACAAAGCAGTATCTATTGTACTACTATCTATACATTTCTGTGCAAGCTCGTTAATATACGAATTTTCCATTTGCGTACACCTCTTCTCATAATCTATACTATTGAATAATAGCATTTTTAGCTAGAATTGTCAATTTAATAACAAGTAAGTTAATTTATTGTTAATAATTTTACCAATTAATTGAAGTTATCAGTTGTAGTATTAAGGATTAATAATTAAATCTACGCAAAAACTAAAAGTCCTACAT
>JAXJTR010000066.1:0-3487 GCA_036309465.1 Acutalibacteraceae bacterium | reverse complement strand
GTATTGTGCAGAAGCAGATAAATATAAAAATCTTGAGGATTGTCCGTTTTTTAAGTTAAAGCAGATAGCCAGAGAAAGAACAGTAACTAGCGAAGATATAACTGATGATGTAATTGAAGCATCAGGATTTAAGGATTGAGTTTTAATACATATTCATAATCGCTAGAGAGTAAGCAATTATAACAAGGAGAGATAGATAATGAACCAAGTAAATTTAATGGGCAGACTTACTGCTGACCCAGAGCTAAAGAAAACTAAAAATGACACACCAGTTTGCAATATAGTTCTTGCAGTTAATGATGCAAGAAATGAAGAAGCAGACTATTTCCCAATTGTTGTTTGGGGCAAAAAGGCAGAAGCTCTTGCAGAGTATATGCACAAGGGTGAGAAAATAGTGGTGACAGGTTATATGAAAAATCGCCACTATATCAACAAGGATAATGCTGTTTGCAAAATTACAGAGGTAATTGCTAATGAAGTGTACTTTGCAGAAAGCAACAGAACATACGAGAAAGAGCCTAAACTGGACTCAAGTTTACGAACTCAAGAAGAGTGGGAAATGATAAATGAAGCAATGTCAAATCTCCCTGATGCCCCATTCTAATTTAAAGAAAGTAGGTAACAATTTATGATTATATCTGTATCTAACCAAAAAGGCGGAGTTGGTAAGACTACCACCACAATGAACCTCGGAGTAGCTCTTACTCTTGCAGGAATGAATGTTTTGTTAATCGACCTTGACCCACAGTCAGATTTAAGCAAATATGTAGGCTTTTATGTGGACTCTGACGAGGGAATTAAGGCGATAGATGAAAAACCAACTATCAGTGATGTAATTATGGGACAAGTAACCAACAAGAAAACTGATATAAAGGACTGTATCAGACACAGCGAGGTTAATCACATTGACTACATACCTTGTGACTTAAATTTGGCAAACGCTGACCTTTATTTGGCAGGTGTTCTTTCAAGAGAAACATTGCTAAAGCGTATGCTTAACAATGAGGTTATTAAAGGATATGACTATGTATTGATTGATTGTAACCCATCATTGGGAGTTCTGCTGATGAACGCTTTAACAGCAAGTAATGGTGTTATCATTCCTGTTCAGACACAGGAGTTTGCGTATGATAAGCTAAAAACCCTTACAGACATTATTGTAGAAATAAAGGACACAATCAATCCAGAGCTTGATATAACTGGCATACTTGCTACTATGGTGGACAATACAAACGAGAGCAAGAAAGTAATTGAAAAGCTCACTACTGGCTATGGTGACAAGCTATTCAGCACCGTTATACACAGAGCGACACAAGCTACTGCTTCATCAAGACAAAAGAAAAGCCTATGCCTGTTCAGTAAAAGCAAGCTCGGTGATGAATATAAAGCTCTTGCAAATGAGCTTATATCAAACGAATAAAACCTGAAATGAGGTGTGTTAAATGACAACATTTAACTTTGGTGCAATGATTTCTCAGGAAAATCAAATTAAGCAAATACCGATAGATATGCTCATACCGTTTCATAACCACCAGTTCACCCTCTACGAGGGTGAACGCAGGGACGATATGGTGCAGAGTATTCAGCAGAACGGAGTAATGACTCCTATCGTATGCCGACCACACAAAGATGAAATAGGTAAATATGAAATACTGATAGGTCATAACCGTTGGAACTGCTCCAGACTGGCAGGACTTGAATATGTACCGAGTATTATCAAAGAGAACCTTACCGATGAAGAAGCTCAGACCTATGTTGATGAAAGTAACCTATTACAGCGTGGCTTTGGAGATTTGAAGATTTCTGAACAAGCAAGGGTAATTTCAAGGCGATATTCAGAAATGTTCTCACAGGGCAAGAGAAACGATATTTTAAACGAAATAAGAGTGCTTAACGGTGAAGCTCCTACCTCTGAACAGGAGTCAGGAAATTCCAGAGAGAAAGTTGGAGAAGAATACGGACTTAGCAGAAACACGGTTGCCAGACTTGTACGCATAAGCAAATTATTTGACGGTCTGCTTGCTTGGATTGATAAGAAGTATATATCTATCAGAGCAGGAGTAGAGTTATCTTATTTAAGCGAAGAAGCTCAGGAGCTTCTCTATGAATTTAATTCAACTGATGATGCTGAAATGGTATATAAAATTTCAGAGGGTCAAGCAAGGGACTTGCGTGTAATGGAAACTGACTGCCTACGATTGAAAGATAAACTCAATCGTACAATCATTGAACGAATATTGAAAAAAGAGAAAAAGCCAGCAGTAAAGAAAGTTAGCTTAAAACCAGAGCTTTACACTAAGTACTTTTCTGAAAAGACTCCTGACGAAGCTCAGGAGATAGTAGAACAGGCTTTACAGGCATATTTCAGCGATAACGATTAAGGAGAATTTATATGACTATTAACTACTTTATTAAAAGTTTCAACAAGCAAAATAACCATCTCACAAGCGAGATGGTTATTTTTGAAAATGGCACAGACATACCTAAGTATGCACTTAGAGAGATTAAAAACGAACCTGCTGTGAAAGTATTTTGTTACAATCAATATGATGAAAGGATTAAAGAATACGGCATACGCAATATTGATGGTCTTGAGGGTATGTACACCAACTTTTTATACTACCACCGAAATGAAAGGCTCCAGAAGCTACTGAATGAGGGAAAATTATATCTTCATATTTTACGCACGGTAGCTCGTGTTAATAAGGCTGTAAATGAGCAAGTCAAGCTATGGGAACAGAACGACAAGGAGCTTCAATTAGCTTTAAGAAATGGTGATACAGACACCTATTACGGATTGTTAAACAACCTTAGAGCAAGAGCTGAAGAAGTTATATTTCCTCAAATGCTGTATGTTTAATTTGGGAGGTACTCCAAAATGCCAAACGAACAAATAATAAAAGATAAGGTCTTATAATTATTTTGGGGTGTGTGGTTAAAACTTTTTGATATGAGTAAAATGTTGGAACAACTAAGTTTATTTATCCCAACTAACATCGAAAATCCTATGCTTGGTTTGTTTTTAGGGGTAATTGTATTATTAATTGGTTTTTTCGTTTCACAATGGTTAAATAGGCGGTGGTAATTATGAGAAGAAATGTTAAAGCAAATTCTCCTATTTACAAGCAAATAGGAGAAAATTTAAAAGAGCTAAGACTAAAAAAAGAAGTTACACAACAAGATGTTGCTGATTATCTGGAAGTAGACAGAAGCACCTACACATACTATGAGCTAGGCAAAGCAACTATGAACTACGAAAGAATGTTTAAACTTGCTGAATATTTTTCAGTTGACCTCAACACCTTGCTTTGTTACAACATTAAAACAAAGCAGAAAACTAAAGATATTCCTTGTATGCCAAATGATACGGTATATGTTATTGATTGTGTTGATAAAGAATTAAATCAGTATATTATAGAAAAATTGACTATATATGCTGTAATAGTAAGAGAAGATAAAATACTTTTAACTTGCAATGGTTCAGGAT
>JAXJTR010000065.1:0-2478 GCA_036309465.1 Acutalibacteraceae bacterium | reverse complement strand
TATAAAATCCCAATAACCGAGCTTACTACAGAACAGCAAGTTACATATTATAAATCAAATAATATTCCCATTCCTGACGAGCTTGCCCCAAAGGAACGAAAGCCACAGGTAATGAAAAACCTTGACTATGAAAGTCTGAACGATAATCAGAGACAAGAGGTTGCGTTGTGGCTACAAATTTTAGACGATTGGGATAATTACATATATGATTACGGTGGTTCTAAGGTTGAGGCAAATAAGGCATTTGTTGCAGAGCATAAAGACAGCTACCCTGTGAGAATATCAACTGACATACTATATCGAAAACGCAAGATATACAGAACAGGAAATGTAGCGGATTTGATAGACGGTAGAGGACTTAAACGCAAAGGAATAAGCTGTATTGATAAGAATTTATGGGAAGCGTTTTTGTATTACTATCTTGATGAGGCTAAGCATCCGGTTAAGGCTTGTTACGATTACACAATGCTGTGGGCGAAACAGGAGCATCCAGAGCTATTGCCTATGCCCCATCCAACAACATTTTACAGACATTTAGACACAGATGTTCCTGACCCAGTTGAAACATACGCCCGTGACGGTAAAAAAGCATATAAAGACCAATACGGTTTTTATATCAGACGTGAGTATGAAAATATGGATAGTAACGACTATTGGATAGCTGATAACCATACCTTTGATGTATTTGTGGGCGGTGAAAATGGCAAAACAAAGCGAATGTATCTTACTGCTTTTATGGATGCAAGGTCAGGTATATTTACAGGTGTATATATAACTGACAATCCGTCTTCACAAGCTACTTTGTACGCATTAAGAAAAGGTATTCTTAAATACGGTATACCTAAAAACATATATGTAGATAATGGTCGTGAATTTTTAACATTTGATGTAGGCGGACTTGGACATAGAAAGAAAAAAAGTAAACAAGGAAAGATAGAGCCACCACCAATTTTTAAGCGATTAGGCATTGAAATGACCAATGCTATAGTCCGTAACGCAAGAGCTAAGACTATTGAAAGACGATTTAAAGATGTCAAAGATAGACTATCAAGGTTATTTGATACATACACTGGCGGTAATGTACTTGAAAGACCGGAACGATTAAAGAAAATACTTAAAAATGGAAATATCATTGATGAAGTTGAATTTACTCGCATTGTTGAGGAAATGCTGGATTACAATTTTAATTATCAAGAATATAATGGTCCGGTACAAGCTGACAAGGGACTGCCTAGAAATGAAGTGTACTTCAAAAATCTAAAAACAAAGCGTGTTGCAAGTGAAGAGGATTTGTGGCTGATGATGTTACGAACATCTCGCCCACACAAGGTCAACCGCAGAGGTGTATATATAACCATAGCCGGACAGCGTTTAGAGTATTACAATGATGAGTTATTGCTACACTGGCAAGGCAAACAGGTATATGTGCGATATGACCCTGAAAACCTAGCTACTGTGCGTGTGTATGATTTAGAGGACAGATATATAACCACTGCACAATGTGCTAATGAAACTGTACTTGAATATGGCACTGATAAGAATACAGTTGCAACTGCTATTCGTGAGGTTAGAAGACAAGAAAGAATTGTTGCTGATAACGCAAAAGCAAGCAGAGTTGTTGCTTTAGGTGCTAAGTCTGCACTTGATATTGTTTTATGTGAAGTTGAAAACAATAAACGAACATCTACGCCGAAAAACAATCCAATACTTAGCATACAGCGTGCGGATGAACAGCCTTATGCAATGGCTGTAGGTGATGATACCCCATCGGTAACGGTAGATATAGATAGAATGATACGCAATGCAGAAAAAAGAAAGGATGACTATTAATGACATTGCAAGATAAACTTCGTTCATACATAGATGAATGTGGCTCCCAAAGTCTCGCAGCAAAGAAAATAGGATATAGTTCAGCTGTTATAAGTACATATTTAAAGGGGGCTTATAAAGGTGATGTATCTAAATTAGAAGACAAGCTAAGTGAGATATTTGCTAACCAAGAAGCCGAAAAACAAGTGGCAAGCATAACTAATGTAAATGGATATGTAGCTACAAGTATTAGTCAGGGTGTATATAACACAATCAGACTATGTCACTTAAAAGGTGGACTAGCTATAGAGTGCGGTGATGCAGGAATCGGAAAAACAATGGCTTGTCGACAGTACGCTAAAGATTATCCTAATACAGCTGTATACATAACAGTTAACCCCTGCTTTGCTACTACCGCAGCATTTTTGAAGTATTTATGTATGGAGCTAGGAGTACAACCTGGAAGAAAAGATGATATGTGGTTACGCATTGTTAACCGTCTAAGAGGTGAACGCAAGGTGCTGATTATAGACGAGGCTCAGCACCTACCTATAAAAACTATTGAAACAGTGCGTTCGTTCTTCGACAGCTACCCTGAAATCGGTGTATGTCTAGTTGGTAATGAGGACACTTACAGTAATTTACATAGAGGGCGTGCAGCATTTGCAC
>JAXJTR010000064.1:0-5105 GCA_036309465.1 Acutalibacteraceae bacterium | reverse complement strand
TTATTTTTAGGATTTGAGTAAAGCTATGATGGTGCTAAAGTAGCCACTCATATTCTAAAGGCAATACCTTTAATATTATACTTCCATAAATATACAACAGTCAATTTGTTATTTTATATAACCTTTTCTGTTAATTTGATATACTTTCAACAATATTTAGTTCATAATTAATATCTTAGTTTTTTGATATATTAATAATATTGTAATTCTGTTAAACCTTGCCCCCTAACAAAGTTGAATTTTTATTTAATTTATGTTTTTCTTATATACTTTATTGATAATTTACAAAACTACTTGCTTATAATTAAATACTTGATTAACTTTAAATTCACGTTAATATCATGTTATACGTTCTCCTACTCTCTCAAATGCTTATTTTCTAAAAGAACAATTTCTTGATATTTTATCTTGTAAATCAAGAGAACAAGCTCAAAAACAATTAATCCAATGGATTAATTGTGCATCCAGCTGTGGTATAGAGTCTTTCCAAAAGTGTGCTAAAGCTATGCTTACTTGGATTACTGGTATCCTTAATTCTTTTGCAACCAAATTTACTAATGGTTTTACTGAAGGCTGTAACAATAAAATAAAATAAAATAAAAGTACTTAAACGCAATGCTTACGGTTATCGTAACTTCAAGCGTTTTAGAAATAGGATTATACATATTTTCTCTAATCAACGACAGGCAACAGCTTAGTTGCTGTTGCCTATTCTTTCTTTTCTTATTTTGGGTTTACCCTAACTATTGACATAGAGCTATAAACATAAAACACAACCAGCCAAGGCTACCAGTATGATTGTAGCTTTGGCTGTTTTTTAATAGGGATTAAAAGTGTGTATAAAAAAACAAAAACACTAATTAATATGTAATAGGATATGTATGCTTGAGTTGGTATTTGCTTTTAGGCGGTTAAGGGTGAATGGTTTATTTTAAATGCATATATAGGGTGAACACATTGTCCTCGGCTTGGAAAACATAATAACCTCCAACTTTTTCGCACAGGGTTGCAATAGTGCGTGTGCCGAAGCCGTGACCTTCTTTTTGAGGTTGAGGGATACCTTTTTCATCAAATACCACATTGCCGTCAAAGGTGTTTCTTACCATAACTATAAACTGTGGTTTGCAAAGCACCTTTATTTCAATTTTGCGTTCTTCTTTCGGTAGTTTTTTGCAAGCGTTTATTGCATTTTCAATGGCATTTGCAATGGCTGTTGCAAGCTCGCTTTCGTTTACTTTAAAGGTATCGGGAAAAGCAAAGCCATACTTTACGGAAATTTCTGTACGCTCTGCTTTCTGAATATAAACCGAAAGAGAGGCGTCAATAATTGCACTTTTGCAATATCTTGTTACTTTTGTTCTATCAAGGGTATCCTTATAATCCTGAACAACCAATGCAAGTTCGTCGTACTGTTCAGAGTCTACAAGACTTGCAATAAATTTCAACTTATGGTGGAAATCGTGTCGCTCTTTACGAAAAGCTTCGTTTGCTTCTTCAAATTCGTTTAAACGAGTAACCATATTTTTTATTTGAAGATTCCAAAAGTTTTCTTGCTCGCTTATTTCAAAAAGATGTTTCTGTAAGTAAAGTGTTCTAATTATGTAAAAGTAAACTATAGGTATAAGCAAAAAAATAATAATCAGCATAGGCACATATTCGGGGCGTTCAAAAATTTGGGTAGGGTAACTCATAGCAAGTGTAATAACTACATAAAACAATAAGCCTATTATGGCAAAAACTCCCCAATACATTTTTGTCTGCATTTGTAAGTTGATATATCTTGGTTTAGACCATTTGTAAATCCATATTAAAAGTAACGGGAAAATAGCTATACGAGAGAAAAACATAAAAAAACAGGTATCACCCGGAATGTAAAAATCAATGATGTTTGTAATATGACCAATCTCAATAGCCAACGTGTCTACCATACAAAGAGTAAAAATAAAGCGTGAATCTCTGTGTTTTGACAATATCCAAAAAATAACAATGCTTGGTAATGTTAGAAAGAAAAAGAGAAACATTGTGTATCGTTGTGGTTCCAAGGTTATAAATAAAAAAATATTTATAACAATTACAGGAGCAAACATAGCACAGGCAAGTAAAAGGCTTTTATTTTTAGGGTAGCGGTGTTCTATAAGTATATAAACCATAAACATTTTGATAGTAAGTGAGAATAAAACAGAAATATCACGCAATATTGTCATAAGAATGTCTCCTCGTCAAACAAATATTTTGACCAAGTGCTACGAAGCTCACGACAAAGTTTTTTATTAAGAAATAGATGTTCGGTATTATGAAATACTACACCCTCGTTTTCTACCGAAGTTATATGGTGTAGATTAACAACAATGCTGACACCACAGCATACAAATCGGCTGTCTGCAAGCAACTCACTTACAGCAGTAGCAAATGAACCTCTTAGAGTGGTGCTTTCTACCATTGTACCACCCGTTAAATGATAAATTAAAGCACGGTTAGAGCTTTCAACATAAAGAATACTGTTAAACGAAACTCTTGCAATACCGTCCTTTGTTTTAATAATGGCACTTTTGTCTCTTTTTATATGTATAGAATTGATTGCTTCATCAATCGCTTTGTAAAAGGCTTCTTTGGTAATGGGTTTTAAGATATAGTCAAAGGCTTTAACACGGAAAGAGTCAAGTGCGTATTCTTCGCTTGAAGTAAGGTAAATAATCTTGCCGTCTATACCATCGTAACGAAGAATAGAGCCTAACTGTATACCGTTTATATCGGGCATTACAATGTCTAATATATATATATATATATATATCGAAACCACCAATCTTGCGACTTGCTTCCAGTAGAGCTTGTGATTCTGAAAAAACTCAAAAAAAATTTTCTTATCCTTACGTTCTTCCCTATAATCTTCAGCAATATCAAGCAAATGTGCTCGGAATATAGCTTCATCGTCACATATTGCAATTCTCACATAATCCCCCCACTGTTTCCTTTATTACAAAAATTATGCAATTAATTATACCATTAAATAGCGTTTTTTTCAATTAGAGATGTTTATAAAAGAGCAAAACACTTTCATGAAAATATTTGAAAAACTGTTTATATTGAAAATTTGGGGCGAATTTTACGCAAAAAAGGCAAATTCTACGCACTTGCGTTTTTTAGACAAAATTTTTGCTATACTTTACAAGTAATAAATAATCTTTTAGGATTAACGAGAGGAGCGTGAAGATAACAAACCAAATATACAGGTTGCCATTTGTGGTAATCTACCCACAGCGTATAATTACTTAAACAAGGTGTGGTGCAAATTGATTAGTACGAGGACGCTACTTGATTTTGTGAAGAAGCAGTATATCATTTGATATTTATATATGCTCCTAATGCAGAGGGAATATTAAATACTGTATATTCACGAAAATGCAATTCTAGCAAAGGCAACACAATTGTCCCTGTAATACCGCTTGGTGAGCCTGTATGCGATTCGGCACTTATTGAACTTAAACTATGTTGCGATGTATTACCACTTCCATAACTAACAATATGGTTGTATCAGTGAATATGTAGCAACACAAACCGGAAAATCAATGGGTAAGCTGATTTTCTAAATCTAATTACGGGAGGAAAAATATGAACACAAAAACAAAAATGTCAAAACGTATTTTAAGTACTATACTTAGCTTTTTAATATTACTAAGTATAATGCCGATAATACCAATTACAGCTTCGGCAACAGATGATTATCTTATCTACACTGCCAACGATTTAATGAATTTTGCTAAACAGGTTAACTCTGGTAGCAAAAGCACAAATGGTAAACTTATGGCAAACATAAACATGGCAGGTAAAGTGTGGGAACCTATTCTTGACTATGCCGGCACATTTAATGGTCAGGGCTATTCAATTTCAAATCTTACAATGACTATTAAAGGCGAAGGTTGCTTTGGTATGTTTGGTAAAGTAAACGGTGCAACCATAAAAGATTTCTCTTTAACAGGTTCTGTCACAAGCAACCGTACTGCTAACAGTAACTTTAATTACGGAAGTATTATAGGTTGGTCTGACGGAAACACATCGCTTTTACGAGTTCATTCAGCTGTAAACTTTACAAGTTACGACAACACATATAAAGATAAGGTTGGCGGTCTTATAGGTCACGTTCAGAGCAGTATTCTTAATGTTGACTGTTGTTCATATAGTGGTACATTGAATGTAGGTGCTTCTGATGTAGACTGTATGGGTGGTATTGTGGCTTATGTAAATGCTAACAAAGCTGCAGTAATAACACACTGTAAGTTTACAGGTAAAATCCAATCTACATACACTGGAACTAATGCCGATGACAATTCTTTTGTAGGTGACCAAATTGGTGGTTTCGTAGGATATTATCGTGGTGTAAATCTATACATTCAAAGCTGCCTAAGCGTAGGTACTATCTCTGTAGCTTCAGGTTATAGTGCTTTAAGTGGTCATTTTATGGGTATTCTTAGACAGCATAACAGTGCAAACAGTAAGATTAATAATAACTACTACCTAACAGGTAATCCTTTCGGCAATAATCCAAACATAACCGACGAAATTACCGACGGTATGGGTGGTCAAACTGTAGCAGGCTCTGCTACAAAGACAACAAGTGCACAGCTAAAAAGTGGTGAAATTGCTTACAAACTTGGCTCTGCTTGGGGTCAGAAAATTGGCACTGACAGTAGCCCTGTTATAGGTGGCAACAAGGTGTACTATGGATATACTTCTTGTTCAGACAATGCAACAAAGGTATATACAAACACATCAACAACTAGCACAAAGCCTGCTCATAGCTGGTTAAATGGAATTTGCTCTGGTTGTAAAAAATCCTGCCAGCATAGTTGGTCAAAAGGTACTTGCTCTATTTGCAAAAAAGTATGTGAGCATAACTGGGATAACGGTACTTGTTCTGTATGTAAAGAAGCTTGTGACCATAATTGGGAAAATAGCATTTGTACTGTGTGTGAAAAAAATTGTCAGCATAGCTGGTCAAATAGCACTTGTACTATTTGTGAACAAGTGTGTCAGCATAACTGGTCAAACGGTGTTTGCTCTGTATGTAAAAAAGTTTGTGACCATAATTGGAAAAATAGCATTTGTAC
>JAXJTR010000063.1:0-7397 GCA_036309465.1 Acutalibacteraceae bacterium | reverse complement strand
CTCGGAATATCCGTAGCTTCATATTTACATCCGATAATACCCTTTGTTTTATGGTATTTACTGATTTGTTCAAAAAGCAAATAAGTAGCAGGCTTTAAACGCATACTCTGAATTGAGCGTTTAAACACAGGGATTTTATGTATCGCTCTTACAGGCTTACACTGAAAATATCCATCCTTACAAAGGCACAACTTAATCGGAATTTTAGATACCTTGGTAACCAATTCGTTTTTATCATTTTGTTTGATATCCATTACACCAAGGGCTGTTGCATATTTACCAGTAAATTCCTCATTGCAACACTCCAGATAATTCTGTTCAGCTTTGGCTTGCTCTACAGTAATTCCTTTCTCCTTAAGATAATCTACCAAGACAGTCATACCTGCATTTGCATACATTCCTACGGCACTCTGACTATTTGTCATTACTACGATACCAACATCCAGATCAGGAATATAGCTAAACATAGAATGATGACAAGTGGTATTTCCACCATGACCAAGCACCTTACCCACATGTTCTCCCATATCATACTGCTTATGTATAAGACCGAAGCCCACATTATAAACTTCCTCATCAACAGGGTCATCCAGCTTTAATGTTTCCATTAATTCCAGTGTCTCCCTTTTGAGCAAAGCAGTATCTTTCTTTAAAAACATTTGTCCAAGCTTTATAAAATCTGTAAGCGACATATAGGTGTTTGAGCCTGCTGGTAGCATAGTTGACAAGCTGTCCTCTACTGATTTTCCTTTTTTATCATAACACAAAGAAGCTGTAGAGGCATAAGGAAGTCTGTCTTCTTCATTTAAAAAGAAATGCACCTGAATATCTAGTGGCTTTGCAATCTCTTGCTGTACATATTCTGTGTAGGATAATCCCGAAACACGCTCAATAATAATACCAAGCACTGTATAGCCTACATTGGAGTAAGAAAACATTTTACCAGGCATTGTTGTCAGATAAGTCTCTTTCAATTCTGAAATTACCTCGTGGTAATCTCTTGTTTTGTCTAATATCAAACCAAACAAATCAGATGTCAAACCTGACCTGTGCATTAACAGATTTTCAATGGTTATCTTGTCGTATTCAAAATTTGATTTTATCTCAAATTCAGGAATATGCTTTTTGATGTCATCATCTAAAGAAAGCTTTCCTTCCTCCATAAGCTTTAAGATACCCAGTGCTGTTATAACCTTTGTATTTGAGCCTATCATATACAGACTGTTATTATCACTTTTGATTTTCTTTTCCTTATTTGCAAAGCCGAAGTTATAATTGTAAATAATTTGCTTGCTGTCAAACAAGGCAATGTTTACTCCGACTGCCTTACTCCTTTTACACATTTTATTTAGCTTCTTATCCAGTTTGCTTGCCTCCATATTTTAATTCCTCCCATAATTCTTTTATCTGTGCTACTGCTTCAGATTTATATACTTTACCAAAAACGAATTTTTCTATAGCTTCTTTTGTTGTTTTTCCAATTCCATCAAATGAATCTCCTTTATTCTCTGTTCCTTTCATCAACACAACATTTTGCGTTGAATAAATAGGCGATTTATCAAATTGCTCTGCCAACAGATATGCGTTGGTAATATATTCCCTAGCCTTATCCATATGTTTAAAAGAAGCTTCCCATACTGCACATTGTGCCAACAGCATTGCTTTGAATTTATCAAGGAAGGTAACATCATCTGCATTCTCTTTTAAGCTGTCGAAGAATCTAATCAACCATAATGCTTCTGTAATACAAGCCTTATTACCTTGCAATGCGTGTGCATAAGCCATACCACCAACTGTAAAAATTGTCTTATTAATAATTTCAGACATAGAAGAAAGCAGATATTTTTCGGCTTTATCAGGTTTATTTAATTCTGTTGCATAAATAAAACCAATCTGACCACTGTTGATATTGCAAATGTTATTTTGTTTTAAAATTTCTAACCCTTTCTCTATATCACCCGCAGACAAATAATTGCTTGCCATATGATTTAATATAGTTGTTTCATTGATACTTTTTTCGGTATTCTGATAAAGCAGAGAAATTGACTTCTTAAATAACCGATTAGATTTCAACATATCATCTTTACTTTTATCCTCTGCGAATTTCAGCATATACAGCATAGCACTGGCATAGGTAACACTAAAATTGTTGGGGTATTTCTTAAGTGATTTCTCTGTTTCTGTAACACCATCTTCAAAATCCTTTTCTAAAATACATTGCTTTATTCTTTGGATTCTGTTTTCAACATTGCCATTTTGCTGTTCATATCCTAATAGCGTATCCACCGAAATCTCAAAGAAATCTGCAATTTCAATAATCAGCTTTATCTCTGGCACAGATAACCCTGCTTCCCATTTATAAACAGCTCCAACAGTAACTCCCAACGCCTCTGCCATCTGTTCCTGTGTAAGTGAATGTGCTTTTCGCAAGCTTTTTATATTTTCAGCAATTTTTATCTTCATAATACAATCCCTCTTTCTCTATTATTCTAACACTATTATATTTTAACTTGAACACACTAACAATACCAGTTGTTTATTTATTTTTATACCATCAGTACGGGTAAGTAGATGTAGAAGTGTGTAAAGAAATAGTATTACTTGCGTGTGTTTTAGAATTGTGATATAAAATAAAACAGCCGATATTACATTAGAAGGTGTAAACATGACAAAAACAGTTGCATTAGTTGAAAATACCAAATTATCAAAAGAGCTTTACGCAAAGCACGGCTTGTGCTTGTACATAGAAACCCCTGAACATAAGATTTTATTTGATTTAGGGCCTGATGATACCTTTGCTAAAAATGCAGAGAAACTTGGAATAGACATAAAAGCTGTTGATACCGTAGTTATCTCTCACGGGCATAAAGACCACGGTGGAGGCTTAAGCACCTTTATGAAGATGAATTCTATAGCTAAAATTTATATCAGAAAAACTGCGTTTGAGCCACACTATATCAAGCTGTTGAAGATACCATTTTCTGTTAGTTTGGATAAAAGCCTAGCTCGCAGTGAGAGATTTATTTTTACTGACGATAATCATATAATAGATGATGAATTACTTTTATTCTCAAATGTGAAATCAAGTGAGTATCATTCTAAATCTAATGATGTATTATTTGCTAAAAAAGCAAACAGCTTAATTATAGACGAATTTGACCACGAGCAAAATTTAATTATAACATCATCTAACAATAGAATATTAATTTCTGGCTGTTCTCATTCGGGTATTGTGAATATTCAAAAGGAAGCTGAAAGGATTGCTAAAGATAAAATGTCGTATGTTATTGGTGGGTTTCATCTATTTAACCCTCCTACAAAAAAGACAGAAAACAACAAGCTTATTGATGATATTGCTGGTGCTCTTAATAAAAACGAAAGCATTTATTACACCTGTCATTGCACTGGTGTAAGGGTCTATGAGCAAATGAAAGAAACGCTGAAAAACAAACTGCTGTATTTATCAACAGGAACAAAACTCGAGTTGTAAAAAGATAATATTGATAAACAAAAGGATGATGTGATACGTTATAGATTGCATCAGGCTTTAGTATGCTGAAGTTAATTCCGTACAAATTCTCGAAAATGTTCGGTAACTTACAATGCAACAAAATCGTATGTAGTATTTTACTCTATCAACTGTTAACATGATAACGAACAATATGTTCAGCAATGTATATGTTGTATAAATATAAACGAACAGTCAATCAGTGATTTAAGAGAAAGCAAATTTAAAAAGGAGTTAATTATGAATTTTACAAAAATAGCAAAAAACAGGCAGTCCTGCCGTGCGTTTAATTCACAACTACTTGTTGAGGACGAGAAAATTTACGCAATACTCGATTCAGCAAGGATATCACCATCTACTTGTAATGGTCAGCCTTATCACATCACGGTGTGCAAAGGTGAGATGGCAAAAGAAGTTGCACAGGCTACTCAGGAAATGGGACGGAATAAATATGCCTCTGATGCACCTGTACTTTTGGTAATTTCAGAAAAACCATATAACAAAACTGCAACAATGGGTGCTATTATGAAAAAGACCGACTATCGCTCTATTGATATAGGCATTTTGTCTGCGTTTATTACGTTAGAGGCAACTGCACAAGGGCTTGGAACTTGTATACTAGGCTGGCTCAATGGTAGAAAAATTCGCAAAATTTTAGACCTTGACGGAACAGTGCGACTGGTAATTGCTTTAGGTTACGCAAGGGATGATAAACTTCGTCCTAAAAAGAGAAAAGATATATCTGAACTTGTAAGCTTTGCAGAGTAAGGACAGAAAAGATTTTTATAATAAACGAAAGGTTTTATTTATGAAGCTATTATATTTTTTTGATAATAAAATAAAGAAATATATGATAAGAGGTAAACGGTGCTGTAATCCTTCGGAAACAGGAAAATACGAATATGGTATAAGTTGTATCAGGCAAAATGACGTGAACATTTGGTTTTATACTAAAAATGGAGTGACCATAGCTATTGATGCAGGACACCTGAATTTTCAAGGGACAACTGATGCTTTTAAAACCATTGGTATAAATTCAGAAAATATCAAACATCTTTTTGTTACTCACGCAGATGTTGACCATTGTGGTGGTATTGATATTTGCGGAGCAAATATTTTCCCAAATGCGAAGGTTTATTTAGGAAAAGATGAAAAGGTATATTTAAACGATGATATCCACCGTATGAAAAAATTCGGAATAAAAATTAAGAACTGCGTTAAACTTGCTGAAAATTTTTATCCTATAAATGGAGACGAAGTGTTTTACATAGAGGACATTAAAGTTCAAGCTATACACACTCCCGGACACACCTTGGGTCATACCTGTTATTTAATTGATGACAAAGTGCTTTTTACGGGTGATTGTTTAGCGGTAAACGATAATGGCGGTTATAGCTTTTTTGACTTCTTCACTCAATATCCTGATATGAACAAAAAATCACTTACAAAGCTAAAAAAGATAGCGTGTAAACCAACTCTCAAATATGTTTGTACAGGACATAGCGGAATAAGAGTGTTTTCCGATAATTTATTTTCACATATCGGAGAATCGGCAAAATATAGTCAAAAGTACCCATTTGATGACAAAGCACCGTTTGATGTTTGCAAGTAAATATAATATATAAATGAAAGGCTGATGTAATACTGATTGAAAAAAATCAGCCTTTAGTGTTACCGAAATAAAACCCGTACAAATTCTGAAAAATGTTCGGTAACTTACAAAGGGAGAAAATCGTATGTGGTATTTTATTCCATCAACTGTTAATATAACAATCGAACAATGTGTCCGGTAGTGCGAAATTTAGTTTAGAACAAATGTTGAGGGAATAGTTATGAATAATATTTTATTACAGGAAAGCAAAATGTTGGATTTCAGTTCACCTGTTATCCGTAGCTTAATCATAAACAGAGGATGGAATAAGCTCGACGAATTCAACAAAATCAAGGAGATTTATAATTTTGTAAGAGATGAAATTAAGTTTGGCTACAATGTTGATGATTCGGTTTCAGCTTCAAAGGTACTCAAAGACAGTTACGGACAGTGCAATACAAAAGGTACATTGTTTATGGCGTTGCTTCGTAGTGTCGGTATACCTTGCCGTGTTCACGGCTTTACCATTGATAAAAAGTTGCAGAAAGGTGCAATGACAGGCTTTGTGTATAAAAATGCACCGAAGGACATTTTCCATAGTTGGGTAGAGGTTTTGTATCAAGGTAACTGGTATGAACTTGAAGCTTTTATACTTGATAGTAACTACTTAACCAAGCTTCAAAAACTCAATCCTGACTGCAAAGGTTCTTTTTGCGGATACGGAGTAGCGGTATCAGATTTCATAAATCCTGTTATCGATTGGAATGTAAACAACACTTATATCCAGAGCGAGGGTATCACACAGGATTTCGGTGTTTATAACTCACCTGATGAGCTTTTAGCCGTTCATCATCAGGAAATGTCTGCGTTTAAACACTTTTTGTATAGACATATAGGCAGACACCTGATGAACATAAATGTAGCGAAAATAATAAACAGTTGTTTTGAATAAAAACAAGAGGCAGGAAATGAAAACAAATATATTTTACAAGTTTATTGCCAGTGTATACGATTTACTCGATGTTATCTATTTTAGAAACTATGATAGAAGTCCTAGAAAAGCAGTAATTGAAGCTATATCTGAAAATGATAAAATCCTTGATTTATGCACAGGTACAGCAACAAACGCTATGGATATTTCAAAAGCGATTACCTCAAGCAAAATTGTCGGAGTAGATTTATCAGAAAATATGCTTAAAGTAGCAAGAGAAAAGCTTAAAAAAGCCAATATTAAAAATATCACTCTTTATCAAATGGACGCTACAAAGCTTAGCTTTAAATCAGAAAGCTTTGATAAAATACTATTGTCACTTATATTACACGAAATGGATGAGGAGCTTCGTTCTAAGATATTAAGTGAAGCTAAACGAGCTTTAAAGAAGGACGGCAGAATAATCATTACCGAATGGGAGCGTAGCAGTAAGCTATCACAAAGACTTTTGTTTATGCCGATTCATCTTTTAGAGCCAAAGCCATACCACGAGTTTATAACTAAAGATTTGTATACATATTTTACAAAACATGGTTTACAAATAGAGGAATATATTCATTGTGATTATTCAAGGGTTATTATATTGAAATCTATGTAATTTACACCTTCTGTTAACTTGTAAATTGAACACAGGAAATTTGATGATGTACTTATTTGAATAAGCTTCAATTTGTCCTTGATTGCAATAGAAAATCAAAAATAATATTATAAAAGTGTTGACAACAGCAAACAGTAGTGCTATAATCGCCTACAACAAGATAAGAAAAGCGATGACGGAAAAAAGTAGTTTAGTTGGAAGCATCCAGAGAGAACAGCATTTGGTGGAAGCTGCTTATGTGAAAGGTAGACGAAAACCATTCCAGAGCCGTAATGCCGAAACAAGTAAGTGTTACCGTATTCCTGCGTTAAAGGATAGGATTTGTTAGAATCTAAAGTGAAAAGTTAAGGTGGAACCGTGCTAACTGCACCCTTAAGACTGTATTATTATGGTCTTTTGGGTGCTTTTCTTATGTTGTTACTAATATTTTCAAAAGAGAAAGGAACAACAAATTATGAAAATTCTAAGAAAAAACGGAGAAATTATTGAGGCAAACTTCGAAGACTCAGAGGCTAAAAAGGCATTCTGGCACACAAGTGCTCATGTACTTGCACAGGCTGTTAAACGATTGTACCCAGAAACAAAATGTGCAATTGGTCCAGCAATTGAAAACGGATTCTACTATGATTTTGATTTTGCATTTGCTTTTTCAGAGGAACATCTGAAAGCAATCGAAGATGAAATGCGTAAAATTATTAAGGAATCATTT
>JAXJTR010000062.1:0-2501 GCA_036309465.1 Acutalibacteraceae bacterium | reverse complement strand
GTTCTGTTTGAGTTAAAAGAACATTATTTTCAAATGATTTAGTGTCCATATACGGTTGTATGTCTTTTTCGTTTCCCCAACGAGCATCACCATATTCTTCACCATCACGATATTTTTTAGCGTGTTTTTTCTTGTAATCGAGTGCGAATTTAATTATTACCGCTATTAATATTCCGATGGTTATGTCAATGAGGTTGAAACTGGGTAAAGGGTTAGTTATCACATCTGCAAGATTATTGAAGAACGGAAGCATTTTCTGGGAAATATCATTTCCGTCCGCTATACGGTATGCGTAACTGAACTTGTTTCCCACCCAGAAAAACATAATGGGTGGAATGGCAAGAATTATATTTTTCTTTAGTTTTTCAGTGTTCATATTTATCGTCCTGCAATATCTGATTTTGATTTGTGTTTCTCTCGGTCGATACTACTTTGCTTTTGGGATATTATTCTTGCATTAGCTTTTATTTGTTCTCGGTTAACAACTTGAGATACGGATTTTGTTTCTAGCTTTTTAGAAATACCCGTTGCATATTCTTGAAACGCTTTTTTGAATGTTTCTGAGTTGTTGGCTGTGAAAAATATGTGATAGGTAGGAGGTTCGGTTGATGAGTCACGCTTCAAAGCGTAGTCAATATCGTATTTCTTAGCTATTGACATAAAATCTTTAATGTTGTTTTCCGTGACTTCGATTGAGTCGAGTTTACCTTGCTTCGCAAGTTTGCCATACTTGATTTTGCCAGTTTTGACCGTGTTGTTGCCTAAAAATTCACTTAATACTCCTTTGAGAAGGTCTGAGGTCACTTGAACTGCCTGAACTGAAAAGCTTATAGTTTTTCTGGCTGTGTCCATTAGCTTACAACAACAGGGTCAGGCATTTTGAATATCTTTTGCTCATTTTCGATTGCCTCTATAAATTTATTAATTACCTCGGTACATTCTTTCTCAGAGTTATAAATACCCAGATGAATTACTCCATCGGTAACATCATCTTCAATTTTGCTGTCAACTGGAAAGCCTATTATTGCAAAACACTCAGTGTCATCTACTTCACCAGAAAAAGTTGAGATGCGTGTTAGAGAGTTGTAATTAACAAGTTCACTCTCTTGTGTGATTATTGTAATCATTTTTTAATATCCTCCGTTTTCGGACTTTTGCCCCACTGGAGCAGAAGTTAATTGTTGATTATATTCGCATTCGAATACTGTGTCGCAAAACAATTCGCTTTCGGACTTTTGCTCCATTGGGGCAGAAGTTGTATTGGACACTCTTTTACTTTGGTAACCGTTAAAATCGTAATTAACCATTTGGTCGTAGTACATCTCCATTGTGTGGGGTGCGTTGTAAAGACATACACGAAGATATTTGCGGATATTTTGTATTTGGGATTTTTTTGTTTGATTTTCTAAGCACTCGAATATGTATTCTATATGCCCACTGTCTAGCTTTTCGTATTCACGGACAATTTGAAATTCAGGAATTTCTATTCCCTCTACTAGCAAACTTTTTACTCTGTGTAGATATACATCTGCTATTAGGCTTACAATTAAGTTAAGAGTGTTTTTGGCTAATTTCACTGTATCAAGTAAGTAATCGTATTCAATTTGTTCTTTAACTTTTTCTTCAATTGCAGTATATTCATTCTCTTCATTCATTCCATTTGTCGGTACAGTGTTAGTATCGATTTCTTGACTTCCTACTTGCGTAGAATGAAAGATAGATAGATTAGTCTTATTCATCTCAGTCTTATTCATATAATAAGGAAAAGGCTGACTTCCTATATTCAAACCGTCAGAAGTTTGTTTTTCGGGAGTCTGGACTTCCTGAGTTGAGGTGTTTTTTTCAGAAGTTTGTTTTTCGGGAGTCTGGACTTCCTTTTCCAGTTTTGGGTCGGAAGTCTGAGAATTTGCTTCTGTGTCAGAAAAGTTCATTACATAGATTTTGGTAGGCTTACCTTGACCTTGTTTTTTTCTGATAATAAGACCGATGTCATCTAATTCCTTGAACACTGATATAGCTTTGTTTTTGCCGATGTTAAGCAACTCCATCAGTTCGTCCAGTTTGAAATAAACATAGATGTGCTTATTCTCGTCAACCCACTGATTTCTCTTGGATAAGCTGGCTCTGTCTATCAATAATCCATAAAAGATTTTTGCTTCACAGGATAGCTCCCTGAACTGGTCACCAATAACAAGTTTTTTGGGAAGTCGATAAAAAGTAAATTTGTCAATACCATCAACTGAAAAATAATTAAACATTAAGCTCCCTCGCTTTCCATCTGTTGGCTCTTAATTTCTCTTTGAACTTTATCGTAAAGTCTTGTAACTCTACCTGAACCAAGTTCATCAATTAAATCAGCAACCTCGTTAATGGCTTTAGCTGAGTCAGCTTCTGTTATAATTATTGAGAACAACAATTTTGCTTTAACTGAGAAGTTTGCAAAATCCTTATCCAACAGTTCCTTTGGTAAGAAAAAATATTTTGACTCGTTCAATTTGTAC
>JAXJTR010000061.1:0-9557 GCA_036309465.1 Acutalibacteraceae bacterium | reverse complement strand
GTTCTGTGCCATCACTTCTATGTTGTGTAGATACTCCGTTGTGTTCTCCAACAACATCAGCTCCGTATATCTGTCCGGATGTTCCTCCTGAAGATATTTCAGGTGCTTCGCTGCGTACACTCCCAGCTCCATCGGCTTCTCGTCGCTGGCTTCTACTACTGGTATCATCGCTCCATCCTCGTCCATTCGATACTCGTCGAATGTTATTGTTGGTTCGCCCTTGCTCATATCTGCGTTCGGATTGAATATTAATGCCATTTTCTTTTTCCTCCTTATCAACACTAACTGTGTTTTTATTATAATTGCTCCTTACTGTTTTTGCAATAAGCTTCAACATAGTTCCTGATGAGTTACTTACAGCAGTTGCAATTCTAATGAACTCTTTAGTGTCATTGATATTTTCAAGGTGTTTGAAATCACTAGCTTTAAAAAAACTTTTTGCATTGTAACCACAACGAGTTAATACCTGATATGCTGCTGAGTTTATTATAAAGTTTTTGATAGTCAAATCACTTTCCGTAACGATTGACTCTAAAGAGGTAAGTATCGCAATAGGTAATGACTTTGTATCTGCTTTACTGTACGATTTTTGCAAAGTGTCAAGCACAATACTTTCATCAACATCACCTAAAGACCAACGGGTAATTGTTGAACCTGAAATTTGATGAACCTGTGAAATATCATAATAAATCTTTATTTCTGCTGCCTGTACTGCATTCTCATTAGAAAACTCACCATTAAAACCTTTAAATACTGTAATACCGTTTTCACCGTAGTTTACCTTGTAATGGTTAGACTTCCATAATTCCTTTTCCATTACAGCAGTTGCATTTGGAAATTGAGCAGTTATTAATATCTGTTCAATAAAATCTCTGCTGTAATGATTTGAGGAAGAACGCAAAAACTCTGTCCAGTTTGCAGAGCTTTTCTGTAAATACCCAAGCTGATATTTTCCAGCGTTTTTCAAATTCAATCTTAATTCTTCGATGTTCATTTTAATGAAACACTTCCTTATCTTCTAGTTATATCGTTATTGTTAATGTGTTCATTACTATCATTTATGTGTTCATTGTTTTCGGTCGATAATATTTTAGCAACCTTTAATTTATCACTACTTAAAAAGACGATGTTATTTCTTCCGTCCTCCTTTCTGAAATAAGCAAATTTAACATCAGACTTTTCAAGATTGTGTAACTTAGTAGAGGATACAATTTTGTATTCCAATTTATCACCAGTTTTTTCTGCAATAGCTTTAAGCTCAGAATTAATTCTGCGATTACGCTCAAAAGCTGTTTCAGTTTTAGGCTGTTGTGATTTTCTTTTTGCTCTTTCAGGATACAGTATCTCAATGATTCTGTTCTTATCTTGTGGAGCAAAAACTATATTATATTTATCTTCTTTTTCAAAGTAAGCAAAGTTTATGAAATGGTCTTTTAATAGTTTGCGTTGTTCTTCTGTAACTACCAAATAACTGACTTTGCTGTTTTCATTTTTGAGCTTAGTATAAATCTTTCGATTTGAGAGTTGCTCATTCTGTTTTACAAAAAACATTTCATCTGAAAGCTCAAGAGCTTTTGCAAGCTTGGTTAAGTCCTTCTCCTTTAAATAAACAGTAGCTATTCCATTATTAATATCAATAAAGGAACGATAGAAGAAAGATTGTGTAAGCAACCTCGGTAATTGCCAAGCATATATTTTTATTTGTGCTGTTTCGCCCGGTGCTGCTTTTAATTGCTTGTATGAGATATTACCTTTACTGGTGCATATCTCATTAATTGTTGTATTTCGCTTCAAGGGTTGTTTTGGATAACTCTTGAGTTTTCTTTTTTTGCAATACTTCTTTTTGTTTTTCAAAAACAAAAGCTTCAATAGTTTTATCGTAAATCGAAACGGATTAGTTGTAAATAAATCTCTCGACATTGTCCAACTATCAACTTCATTAAATGTTGGTGGTGGATTTCTCTTGAAATGATTTTCCTCTAATCGTTCATACTCACTCTTATATTTGACTTGCTTTCGTTTCTTTTTCTGTGGGACACATTCAAGTGAATGTTTTGGAACAACACCCAAAATTTTATCTATATTTTCTTTAGAGTATTTTTCTCCAAATTGTTCAGATAACCTTTTAGCTCTTATTCCTTTTTTCTCACCGTTTTTCTGAAAGGTGATATGCACATCTTTATATTTAACACTGTAATCTCTGCTTTCCATAAAGTTTATAAATTCATCTTTGCTTTTGCAAACTTCTAAGGCTTTGTCTAAATCTGTTATCAGATTAATCTTCCAACTTTTACCTTTAAGTCCTAACTGATAAGTAGTGCTGTCTATGCTCCTGTATTTTTTCTTATTGCTGTTATCAATAACACTAAGATTATATTTTCTACATAGTCGGTCACTCTGTTCTCTTGCAAATGCAAGTGATGAATTATTTGCTGTGTATTTCTGTCCTGTTCTTGGATTTACAGAATTAATAATTATATGGTTATGAATATGTTTTTTATCAATGTGAGTAGATATTATAACTTGAAAACCTGGTGCAATTTTATCCACTAGGCTCTTTCCAATTTCAAAAGCCTGTTTTGGTGTAATGTTGTCATCAGGCGAAAAGCTCTGTACATAATGGTGTGCAAGTATTTTATTATTCTTTCCAAACAGCTCTCTGATGTTTTTTAACTGATTAGCAATTTCGTATGTAGTGCCATCACAGCAATTAATGAGAGAGGAATATGCTGTCTTTGATGGAGTAAGAATATAATCAATAGAGTTTCTAATGTGTGTTTCACTTTTTAGTCCACCTGTTATAATTTCTTTTCCATCAACTTTACTGACTTTTTTTATATAATCAACTACTGCCATTTTTATTCCAACTTACCTTGAATTTCTTTTATAGACTGTAAAATCTCTCCAAGAGCATTTTCTACATTGTCTAATCTCTGATTAGTAACTCTTGGTTGAGCAACATTACTATCCTCGTCCTGTTCAATAATCAACTTAATTATTTCATTAAGCAGTTTTTTTAATTCTTCTGATAGCCTTTTTATCTCATCAACATTGTTCTTGTTGACAAACTTTTGAGAGTTCGCAACTCTCGCAATCTGATTGAGATTAACAGCAGCACCGTGAATATCTGCGACTAATTGAGTTACCTCTGAAAGAACAATCATACGCTTACGAGTTACTAAAGTAAGCAGATATTGGCTTACAGACATATTTACCATTTGAGCATTATTTGCTATTTTTTCTTTTTCTTCAGGTGTTACCCTGATTTTTATAAATTCGCTTTTAGTTCCCAAACTGTTTATCACCTCAATAATTAAGTTTAATATAAAGCTAAATCACTTAAATAAAATACTAACAACACTAATTATGTAATTGTGCAGATTAGAATTATGATACTTGTTATTTTTTCTTCTGTGGGAATAAAACAACATCGTTCTTTTGCTTTGCAAAATAACGCTGTTGCAAGCATAGATTTTGTACCCACGTGTGGGTACAAATCGCTTGTTAGGGAAACCCTAAAACCCTGTAATTAATTCGCATAAAACTCGAATTAATTTTTAGAAATCGCTTACGCTCAGGTTGAGAAAATCTCAAGTTTTGAACAAACAAGCACTTCACAAATTAATTGTGAAATTGCTCGTTGTTGTAATTATTATTTTCGGAACTGATTCCGGTTTCTGAGTTTTTGCGTTCCTCTATTATTTTTTCTAGGTCTTTCGATTTTGTGATGTTATTCGCTTTTAGCAACTCAAGCATACTTTGCTGTTCTTCTTGCTCTTGCTTTTCAAGCAGTTTTTTTCCTGTTTTTTTAAGCTGCTTTAACTTTTCTTGTGCTTGTTCAATTATTTTCTTCTGCTGGGAGATTTCCTCCTCGTTCTTCTTAATTAGTTCTTCTGTTGTTTTTGCCATTTGATTTCTTCCTCCGTTATTTTGAATTTTTATAAAAGCTGTTTAACAGCAATTATTGATTTACAAATCAAATTCTACTACTTTATCTTCATATTCATCGCTACCAAATCTTTTAATAACACAGGTGCAATGGTCTGTACTTTTTGATGTAACAATAAGTTGTTCATAATGCACACCTTTATTATCTTGATTATCTTTATTATCTTTATTATCAAGTTTAAACACATCGCCAACATTTGAACTTCTTAAATCAGATAGAGATATATGCCATATCTTTATTTCTTCGTTACTGTCATATATAAGCGTAAATAAAGGTTCTTCATCTAAAATGGAACATTGAATTTTATTGCTTTTTATATTTTTTAAATATATCACCTTAAACTTAGTGGTTTGCTCTCGGTGTCTATTATTTGACATTCTAGCTGTCATAAATATTTTGATTTCATAAAAATCATCTTCACTTAATTTTTCTTCAGATTTAATAAATCTATCCGATATAAGTGCTTCGTAAAAATCCTCTGCCATTGATTGTGATGGTGCGTTAATCTCTATACACATATTACACTTACTGCAATGGTAACGGTAATGTTCTTCTTCTAATAGTTCTGATGACAAAGGTGTTTCGCACAAAAAACATAGTTTGTGTTGTTGCATTAATATTCCTCCTCATTTATAATTTCTTGACCACTTAATTAATTCGGTATTAATCTTTCCACTTGTAATCTTCAAAGTTTTTTACCGAACCAAAAACTTTGCGACAATTAACCCATCGTTGCAGTTTGCAAATTTCTTTGGGTGCTGTTTCTTTTTGGTAGACCATTACATAAGGATTGTAGCCTAAATCTCTTAGGGTATAAATTCTGTATAAGTCCTCCTCAATGGTGCTATCAAAATTTGTCAGTACATAAACCGAGCGACGTTTTATGTTTGTTATGTTTGTATGTTTAATAAACAGTTTGAATTGTTCTGTTAAATCCTGCTTAGGGTTGTCCCAAGCAAAATGTATCACTTTTGTTCTCACTTGGTTTAATAACTTGATATTGTCTTTGTTAATAAATCTAATATCAAGTCCTTGCGTGAAATCAATGCTTACTTTGCTATCAATGAGTTCTTGCAATATTTTTTCGTGTTCTTTACACGCTAAAAGGTTTGGGTCAAGCAATTTTATTTCTCTTTGTTCTCCTCGCCAAAACTCTGACAAGTCAGCCACTTGCTTGGAACACAATCCCTCTTTCTTGCCAACTACACAGAATTTGCAGTTGCGAGGGCAACCCCTTGTTAAAAATCCTGTTGCATATTTATATTCCGGATAAAGACCGTAATCAGGATAAATATGCTCAATCTCTTTAGGCAAAGAATGATTTTTAGATGTATCAAATATTTCTTTGCCATCATCAACAGAAATACAATAACCTGTGCCATCTCTTATTATTTCATCTGCGTTTACTACTGCTTTAGCTTCAATATCATCAGTAAAACTGAAAACTTTTGAAGCATACACTAAATCATAATGTTCAAAGTGATTTGCAAAATCAACAGTATCGCCACGCTGTTTATGATATGCAGACAGTTTCATCAACGGAACTGATGGGAAGTGATGGCAATCAGACCATAATCCTATTTTCAATTTTTTCATTTCCTTTCTGATTTCACATCTAATCGTTTTTAGTCTTTATGTTCTCTACTTTGTATTTGTTCATAGCAGTATAGTGTTGCTAAACAATCAGCTAAACTATCGTGTGCTGAACCTTGCCATTCATATCCATAATGCGAAGCACAAGTGCTTAAACTTTTTAATTTATATTCACTGTACTCGTCTGACCATTCACCGTATATCTCTGCAAAAATATGCATAACATCAATTATCACAGCAGTATCTTTAATTTCACAACCTACATTAGACAAGAAATCCAAATCAAAGTATGTGTTGTACCCGATAATAACATCAGCTTGCTTTAATATACTATTTATCTCCACGCACTCTGATAGTATGGTCGGACTATCCTTTACCATATCAGGAGATATGTGGTTGACTCTTTGAGCTTCTATCCATTGATTATGTTTCATCGGCTTGATATAACTGTTATAAAGGATTTCTCTTTCATCTGATATGATTGATACTTGCAACAATTCATCGGTGGAATAATCTAAACCAGTTGTTTCTGTGTCTACCACAATAACCGTTGATGTTTTTGTGTTTGTTGGAATAACTTGTTTTATAATTTCTCTACATAGGATTGGAATAATTTCATCTGAGGTCTGTTGTGTACCAATGATTTCTTTTAACCTTTTAATTAGTCCAGCATCGGAAGATTTTAGATTATCAACTGCGTTTGCTATGGCTTGTTTTCTTCTTTTTTCTTCTTCTTTTTCTTGCTCTCGTTTTTTCTTGGCTAAGGCATTTCGCTTTTTTCTTTCAGGCTCAAAATATTTTCTAAGCTCATCTTCTGTACCTTTGCGAACTTCTGCTTTAAAATAATATAAGCATTTTGTATTGCAAAAGCTATTTGTCCATAGTTGATGTCCTCTTGCGTGTTCTGCTGATGGTTTATCAACTACGTACCCCTGTTTTGCCCATTGACGTGCTGTCTGCAATTCATCTTTAGGTACATATATGTTTGTGCGTACATTCGATTTGATATTACCCCAACACTTAAGATAAATTTCATCTTTTATTGGTTCTTCTTTTGACATCTCTGTATCATTCCTTTTTTTCTTCGATTTGCAAAGAACGAAGATTATCCAATGAATCATATATAGCAGTAATAAACTCATACATATCATCAGCAAAATCTACGTTATCTTTAGTTTGAATACATTTGAACAGCTCATTAAAAAAGCCTTGATTACTTTTATAGCAGGAAGAATATTTTTGTTCTAGATTATTTAAATTTCCTATTATCGAATTATGCAGATGATTTTCTAAAGTATTATACTTATCAATACTAATCAATATTTTGTCTTTGCTGTTATTTTTGTTTTCTATTAATACTGCAACATTCTGATTTTCAAAATAATCTAATAATTCAATAGCGTTCTGTCTGATTTTGCAATTTTTAGAATTTTCTTTTTCTGTAGTCCAACATTGAATGTATTTTTTTATATCTATAAGTTTAACTTCATAACCTAAATGAGTCAGAATAGGGTCTAATAAATTGTATTCTGTGATTTTTTCTGAACCCATATATTTTACTAAATCTTTTAAATCATCAGCTAAATTTCCGTTTCGTAAAAAATAATAATTAGCTGGACGATATGAGTTTATAGAATTCATTGTTTCCTCAAGTTTGTCATATTCTGATTGTTCGTAAATTACAATTTCTTCAACATCTATATCGTAAATAGCAGAAAGAGTGTTCAGGTATCGTTCTGTGAGAACTCTATCTCCAGTTTCCATTGAGTTATAATAGCTTCTTGAACCATTCATCATTTTGGCTATTTGCTCCTGTGTGTATCCGTTTTTCAATCGTAATTCCTTAATTCGCTTTTTGGTGGCTGCTTGGTTAATAATATCCATAATAAAAAATCCTTTCATAGTAAAAGAAGCAGAACACTAATGCTCTGCTTCTTTTATTCTTGCCTACTATACTGTAAACAATCTTCCATTCTGTATTTTATCCTGAATGAAAAACTCCTTTAGGACTTCGTTTTCTATATACTCTCTAGCTTCTTTTGTAAGTGGTGCGATAATTTCTCGTCTTGCTTTTTTCGCTTTGTAATCGTTAGGGAACTCTATAAAAAAACGTCTGTCCTTTTCTATATAAAGAATTTTTATATCGTTTATTGCAAGCATATTATCTAATACTATGCTCGCAGTTCCAGCAAGTCTTTCTAAACGCTGTGGTAGTGGTCTTACATTTATTTTTGTTATCTCCATTCTTATTGCTCCTCTCGAATGTATTGTCTTATTGACATATCAATATAACTTAACTGGTAAATATCATCATTAACCGAAATAGTTTTCTCAATGTTATCAAGCTTTACAACTGCTGTTAGTCCTAAACCAAAGTGCGATAATAGATAATCTATTGCTTCGTTTTCTGTTGGAATAAAGGTTTTATAGAAATTCAGTAGCTTGTCTTTTCCGTAAACTCTGAATACATAATCAAGCACATCTTCTGAAGCGTTGTCTTGTATATCCTCAATAAATCTATTATCAAGGGTGCTGGAGCTTTCTTCTGCTTTACTGCTTGGCTTTGGTTGTGGGATTGGTTCGTACTCAATAGCTTCTTTGTTTTCTGTTGGAGAAGATGTTTCAGAAGAAACTATTTCAAAATTCGGTTTGTTGCTCATTACACGCTCATTCTTGCGTTCCTGTGCAATTTTGTAACCGTCATTAATACTAACCTCGTTGTTTATAATCTGCTCCTGTTCGTCCTCTGACAGCTCGTTGCAGATACGCTCATACTTGCGTACTTGTCGTTCATTGATGTGTAGCATATTTGCTAAAGCCTTTTGCATACCACCGGTGAGCTGACCTTTTGATTTCATATCTTCAAGCAGTTTTCTTACATCTTTATAAAAGATTAATTTCTGACCTGATGTATAATCTCTGACCTCAAGGTTAGAGGTGTGTAAGATTAAGTTAGCAGTAGTGGTATCAAGGTTATCATAAACCTGTGCTGTAACAGACTTCCAATTTAAGAGTGTTATTGCTTTATATCTGCGTTCACCTGATAAGATAATGTATTTGTCATTAGATACTTTATTTAAGACAATCGGCTCTATTAAACCTTGAACAGCAATGCTGTCAGCAAGCTGTCTAACTGCTTCATTATCGTTCTGCGTATCATACTCATTGTATGGGTTATAGTCTGATGGGACAATGTTTTCTAATGCGACATTTTCGCTGTGAGAAATGATTGAAATGTTGTTAGCTACTGCCTTAACCTTTCCGAAAGCAGCACTGATATTATCAAAATTAATCGCCATTATTTTGCACCACCTATTCTTGCTATTACTTCATCTGTAAACGCTTTATAGTCGATACAGCCATTACTGCTCTTACGATATTTATTGATTGGTTTGTGATGATTTATTGCTTCTGATAATGCTGTATTCTTGCGAATCACAGTATCAAAGCAAGGGAGCATATCTTGGTTTTTGAAAGCATTTGTATATGCCATCTTATTTTTATTACGCTCATATTGAGTAATAAGCACTCCTAATACTTCGATATGAGGATTTGTAAATCGCTTTATTTCTACAACTTCCTGTGCTATCTGACATAGACCAGCTACTGCAAAATCATCAGGAATAATAGGCAATATAATATAGTCTGTTGCAGTTAAAGCGTTTTCTTTTATTCTTTCGCCCGATGGTGGGCAGTCCATAATTATATAATCAAAATCATTCTCAATAGGCTCTAAAACCGTTTTTAAGGTGTACTCTTGTCTTTTTGTTTTCATCATTAGATAAGTTTCAATACCCGAAAATCTTCTGCAAGAAGGCAAAATAAATAGGTTTTCAAAGCCAGTTTCAATGATTGCTTGTTCGCAAGGTGATGAGCCTTGCATTACTTCGTAAATACAAGGCTGTGTTTCTTCATTGTAACAGTTATAATAACTGGTTGCGTATGCTTGCTTATCGAGGTCGATAAGCAAGACTTTGTAACCTCTCTCGGCTAGTATAGCCGAGAGATTTACTGC
>JAXJTR010000060.1:0-4436 GCA_036309465.1 Acutalibacteraceae bacterium | reverse complement strand
CGTTTAGACATATGACCAAGCTTTTGCACGAGTTTTCTGTTTTTCTCAGATATAGCAAAAAATAAATTCTGTACTACCATAGCGTGAAAACGACAGGCAGAAGAACAGGTTGTCAGAATACGCTTTACATCAAAGAAGATAACAGAGCTATCCTCAATGGCAACTACATCATTTAAGAGTGCTCCACTTTCAGGTGCAACGTAAGCCTCTCCAAACATATCACCAACAGCAATCTGCCCCAGTATGCTTCGGTTACCCCAATAATCATCATTTTTGATATGAAGATTGCCGACTACTAACACAACAATATCACTCAAATGCTCACCTTGTCGAAGTACATATTCTCCTTTTTTGAATGTTTCAAGCCTTGCACCAAGGCAAGAAAGCATAGCAGATATTTCTTCTTCAACCACACCAGCGAACAGCTGAGTTCTTTTTAGAATGGAAATATATTCTTTCATAAAACTCTCTTTTCTGTTGTAAATACAACCGATTAGTTTTAATTATTGTACTATAATAAGAGTGCAAAATCAAGATAGGAGAAACAATATGATTAGAAAAATTATTAAAATTGATATAGAAAAATGTAATGGTTGTGGGGCGTGTGTCAGTGCTTGTCACGAGGGTGCTATTGAAATGATCGACAACAAAGCAAAGCTTATTCGTGAGGACTACTGCGATGGTCTTGGAGATTGCTTGCCAGTGTGTCCTACAGGTGCCATTACCTTTGAAGAAAGAGAAGCTCCTGCTTATAATGAAGAGGCTGTTCTAGAAGCAAAGAAAAACAAAGCTACACTCCCTTGTGGTTGTCCTGGCACACAGTCTAAATCCATTCACAGAGCAAGCTGTGAATGTAGTGATTTTTCTACACCAATAAACAGTCAGCTTTCACAGTGGCCAGTTCAGATAAAGCTTGTTCCTGTTAACGCACCTTATTTTGACGGTGCAAAGCTTCTTGTTGCAGCAGATTGCACAGCTTTTGCCTATGGTAATTTTCATAACGAGTTTATTCGTAATCACATTACTTTAATAGGTTGCCCAAAGCTTGATAGTGTTGATTATACAGAAAAGCTAACAGCTATTATTGCAAATAACAATATTAAAAGTGTCACTGTTGTGCGTATGGAAGTGCCTTGTTGTGGAGGAATTGAAAATGCTGTGAAACAGGCTTTACAAACAAGTGGAAAATTTATTCCGTGGAGAGTAGTTACTATCTCAACAGATGGAAAAATATTAGATTAACGGAGGAAGAAAAATGGATAGAAAAATGTTTTGTTTTCAGTGTGAACAGACAGCAGACTGTACTGCTTGTGTAGGTAAAGCAGGGGTATGTGGTAAAAAAGCAGATACTGCTGAGATTCAGGATAAGCTAACTGGTGCACTTATAGGCCTTGCAAGAGCTACCGAAGGCAACGAAAACCTAGTTACAAAAATTACTGATAAATTAATATTGGAAGGTCTTTTTACCACTATTACTAATGTAAACTTCAACAACGAAACTATTAACTCACTGATAGCACGTGTGGAATCAGAAAAAGAACGCCTTGTAACAAATTGTTTCTGTTGTTCCTCTGTTTGTGGCAGAAACGAAAACTTCGATATGAATGACTTATGGAATGCTGACGAGGATATACGTTCACTTAAATCACTTATTCTGTTTGGTATTCGTGGTATGTCAGCCTATGCATATCACGCTGAAGTGCTTGGTTATCGTGATGATGACATTAACAAATTCTTTTATAAAGCACTGGTTGCTATTGGTATGAAGAATTGGGGTATGGAAGAGCTACTCCCAATAGTAATGGAGGTAGGGGAGGTTAATCTTAAATGTATGGCTTTGCTTGATAAAGCTAACACCGAAACCTATGGTAATCCTATACCAACCGAGGTTACTCTTACTGTTGAAAAAGGTCCTTTCATTGTAATATCAGGGCATGATCTTTACGACTTAAAACAGCTTCTTGAACAAACTAAGGGTAAAGGTGTTAATATTTATACTCACGGAGAAATGTTGCCTGCACACGCTTATCCCGAGCTTAAAAGGTATACACATTTAAAAGGTAACTTTGGCACTGCTTGGCAAAATCAGCAAAAGGAATTTGCAGATATACCGGCTCCTGTTATCTTTACAACTAATTGTCTAATGCAACCTAAAGCAAGCTATGCTGACCGAGTTTTTACAACTGAAGTTGTATCATACCCAGAGCTTGTACATATAGGTGAAGATAAAGACTTCACACCTGTCATTGAAAAGGCTCTTGCACTTGGTGGATATACCACAGATATGCATTTTACAGGTATCAACGGTGGCAAAAAGGTAATTACAGGCTTTGCTCATAATACTGTTTTGAGCATTGCAGATACAGTTATAGATGCAATAAAATCAGGTGCAATCAAGCACTTCTTTCTCGTAGGTGGCTGTGACGGTGCAAAAACTGGACGTAACTATTACACTGAATTTGTTAAGCATACACCTGATGACAGCATTATCCTTACACTTGCTTGTGGTAAATATCGTTTCAACGACCTTGACCTTGGCACGATTGGTGGACTTCCTCGTATTATGGATATGGGACAGTGTAATGATGCTTACAGTGCTATCAAGGTTGCAGTTGCTCTTTCAGAAGCCTTTGAATGTGGTGTAAATGATTTACCTTTATCAATGGTGCTTTCTTGGTATGAGCAAAAAGCAGTATGTATATTGCTTACACTTTTGTATCTTGGTATCAAGAATATTCTACTCGGACCTTCACTTCCTGCTTTTATTTCTCAAAATGTGCTTAATTACCTTGTAGAGAATTATAATATTGCTCCTATTAGTACACCAAAAGAAGATTTGAAAAAGCACAGACAGATTTAAGCTCAAAACAGAATAAACAGCATAATAAACATTTATCAATTAATAGTAATCACAAATGTATATAAGTAAATGGCTGATGTCGTCCGTAATGGATAACATCAGCCTTGAATTTATATCATTTGTTTTATGAATTCAGACAGCTTATTTCTTTTGCTACGGTTATGATTTACTACAAAAAGGAACCTTGCAACCCTTACCTCTGATGATATGTCTGAATTAATGTACGAGAGTAAATCAAAGCTTCGTGAAGATTTTAAGAGCTTCCAGAATATGTTCCTGCTTAATAGAAGAAAAACCATGCTATTAAACGAGGCTATGAAAAGCTTAAAAACAGAAAAACTGGTTTATGAATTCTTCCATTATTTTGGTATGAACTGTTTTGCTCGCCATGGTAAGCTTTTCGAAAAGCACACTCATATTGAATATTTGCTCAAAGAAAATGGCTTTGAAATAGAGCACGAAAATGTGTATTATTCATCTGCTATCAAAGGTAATGAAAGCTCTGAGGTAGTAATTACAGCTAATAACCTAACAAAAGGCAATCAGCAATATATAGAATTTAAAATTGATGACAATCATATTGGTGATTACTAGGTACATTATCTTGATAAAAGCACAGCATATCTACGTTTGATTTATGTCAACGGCGATATTACAGGCAAGGGTATCGTCATAAGTTGAGATTTTATCCAAGTTCTTTACATGATTATATACAACACTTTTAAAATATGGTATAATAACAAAAAAGTGAGGATTAGCGATATGAGATGTAAAAACAGAAATTGCAACAGAGAAATAGGCGATTTTCCGTTCTGTCCATGGTGTGGCAAAGAGCAAAATAGCAGTAAGAAAGACGTTAAACGACCTAAAAGAGCAAACGGAACTGGAAGCGTGTATAAAAGAAAAGACAACAAATCTAATCCCTATGGAGCTATGAGTAGCTCAACGAGAGGGGAGAGGGTGTTTATTGGAAATTATCCTACTAAATATGACGCAATAAAAGCTCTGGAGCAATACGAAAGTAATTCTATTACTAATCCTAACGCTAATAGAAATGTTACTATAGAGTACATCTATTTAAATTATGTAGAGCAAAGCATTGAAACGCTTAGTGAGTCAGCTCAAAAATCTGCACGAATGGCATGGACAAGATTACGCACCATTCACAAAGTAAAAATCAAAGATTTAAGAACAAATGATTTGCAAAAAATAATCGATTTTTACGCTCACAAGCACCAAAAAACTGATAGCAGGGGAAACCTCTACTATATTGATAGCAAGGGCAAGGAAACCACTGAAAAAACGAATACACCTAAAATGCAAAAGCCTTTATCAAAAGGTACACTTGAGCAGATAAAAATACTTTTATCTAAAATTTATAAGGTTGCCGAGGCTAATGACTGGGTGGTTAAAAATTACTCTGCTTTTATAAACATAACTACTCCGACCGAGAAGAAAAACAATAAATCTCGCTTTACAGAAAAAGACTTAGCTAATTTCAAGGAACATCTTGAGGAATATGAGTATTTAGATTATGTATTATGTTTATGCTATTTGAATTTCCGTATTTCTGAAT
>JAXJTR010000059.1:0-5282 GCA_036309465.1 Acutalibacteraceae bacterium | reverse complement strand
GTCATATTATATAGATGAGAATGCTTTTTCGTTTCCGTTAGCATTCGAGGACACTGTTTGTTTTGCTGAAACAACAACTACAACTGTTATTGACTATGAGGGTTCAATTCCTACTCCTGTAGTGCTTACGCTGATGGGCGACTTACTGTCCCCCATTATTCGTAACGAAACAACAGGAGAGCAAATAGCAATTGCTGATGTTAGCTTATCTGACGGTGATACATTAACAGTCAGCACCAAAAAAGGTGCTAAAAGTGTAATGTTATATAAAGATGGTGTTACATCAGATGCGTTTCATTTAGTGACAGCTTCATCTGTGTTTTGGCAACTAAAACCTGGTCGGAATGTAATTTCTTTTTCATCTAAGAAAGGTATAACCTCTGCAAACTTAATTATCTCATATACAAACCTATACGGAGGCGTATAAATATGGAGTATCCAAGCATTAAAGTATTATCTCCTGTTTTTGACCTATTGTGCGAAATTGATACATACACCTCGTTACGATTTAAACGCAGTTGGCAGTCTTATGGGGAATTTGAACTGCACATAATAGGTTACAATAACTGCTTACAACCAAACAATTACATAATGGTGGGCAATGATGAAAATAAGGTGGGAATTATAAAATGTATTCATACCAGTGCTGGTACAAATGGATATTCAACAATCGTTAAAGGGTATCATCTGAATGGAATAACAACACAGCGAATTGTATTACCTTACGAAGATAAGGCTAATCACGGTTATTTTTGTGTACCAAAACAAGTTGAAAATGTAGAAACTAAACAAGTATCCGCTGAAACTATACTAAAAGCATTTACGAGAGCTTGTTTTCCGTCTGACACAACAAACCCTCGAAACATTAACTTATATATCCCTGCCGATGAACAACGAGGAATGAAAACGGTATGGTTAAGTAGATATGAACAGTTGGACGAGGTTTTGCAAAAAGTATGCGAGTATACAGATGTTGGTTATAGGGTTTATATTGACCTAATCAACAAAAGATTAACTTTTGATATATTAACAGGTATAGACCGTTCAGCTTCGCAAACTACTAATAGCAGAGTTATAATGTCTGAAAATTTTGAGAGTATTAATAATCTTGAATGGATATTTGATAAGACAAAAGAAAAAAATGTAGCTTATGCAGGTGGTATAGGTGAAGATGAAAATAGACTAGTACTTGCTATTACAAATGAAAACGAAATGCCACACGGCTTAGCACGAACAGAGGTATTTGTTGACTGTGGCACATTAGAGGCAACAGAAACAGAAGAAACACTGTCGCTGTCTGATGAAGCAAAGCATAAACTTTTAGATTATAAATCGCAAGAAAGCCTGACAGCTGAAAACAATCTGTCAGGCACTTATATTTATGGAAAACATTACGATTTAGGTGATTTAGTTACCGTTGTGGATATACATAATAACAAGTCAGAGGACAAGCGTATCACCGAGGTAGAGGAATGTTATGAAGCAAAATCTGTAAGTATAAAACTAACTTTTGGTACAGCTCCGGATCATCTTCACAGGGTTATTAAGAGCTTTTTACCGACCGTTAAATAATTTTTAAAGGAGGAGTTATTTATGTCTGAAAGAGCAAAATTTTTTAATCGCAGAAGTGGAGATGCTGTTGGAAAGTATACCTACTCGGCAGAAGATTTTGCAGAGTTTTTTAATACTTTTTTTAGTGATGGTGTTGTTGGTACAGGTCTTAGGGTTTCAACAAGTAGTATGGGAGTAGTTGTTAACAGTGGTTATGCGATTATTTCAGGTCATTGGTACAATAATGACTCAAGCTTAACTCTTTTGAATCCGTCTGTAATAACAACTAAACGTAAAGACAGCATTGCTATCAAGCTAGATAAATCAGAACGAACAATAACAGCTGTATGGGTAACAGGTTCTGCTGATAGCTACCCTGTTTTAGTAGATGATAGTGATATTAAATATATTAAACTAGCTGATATTGAATTGCTTGCAGGCGGTGTTATTAAGGCTGTTTACGATAAGCGACCATATTGTCACGCTTTATATACACTATCATTAGATGAATTTAACGAGCACTGGGACAACTTCTTAAGAGTATGTAACAATAATTATAATCAATATGTACGCAAGTCGACAGCAACTAGCGAACTAATAAAAGCTCGTGGCGGTTATGATGTGCTGTCAAGCAGATTATCTATTATTGATTATTTATTAGAATTATTATTTGAATCAGCTACAGATAATCTCTTTGATAAAGAAAGAGCATTACTAGGCGAGTTAGACAACAAAGGAAGTATTGATAATTCAATTACAAATAGCTTTACAACAGACTATATATCAATAAATGACGGTATGACACTTTACTTTTGGGATAGAAACGGAAATCCTGTTATGCCTGAGACAACGGAATGGTATAGTAACAAATCTGCAGACGGTCTTATAAAATACATAAACTATTCGGAAGATACAAGTGCTGTTAATGATTGTCATGCTAAATATATCCGCTTGAGTTTTAATAACACAATTGTAAACGCAGATAATCTGCAGATTACGCTTTCTAATAAAGCACCAACAAGTTACACAGAATTTGCTTATAAAATTAAGGAACAACTAAAACAAATACAAAGCAATACAGCTATGATAACAAAGCTTAATACTAACGCTATGGAGTATATTACTGAAAATGTTTCGATGTCATTAAATGATATTTATACAATCTCAGCAACAGCAATAGCTTCTAACTCTCCTGTTAGCATTAATGTAGCAGGCGGTGGTGGAAATACTATGTTAGTTAGAGCAGACGGTCTAAAACTTTTAGATAGGCTCACTGGTAATGTTATAGATAATACAATGACACAGGTTGAGATTACTGCAGATGATGTACGTGTAGGTGTTAGATTAACAGAAGGTGGTACACTAACTGTCAGCTATTACAACAAGCGTTGTGAGGATTTGTTATCTCGCCTAGCTAGTAATTTTATAACAACTATAAACAATGGTGTAAAAGAACAAGACGCAACGCCAGCAATAACCACGACAACCTATGAGGAGGTAGAAATATAGTGGCTTATATAAAACAGACGATATCTTATTACGGTACAAAGCTAGAATTTGCAACAAAATTAAAAAGCTTTTTGCTAAACAACGGTGTTATACCGTTCGAGCTGGTTAGCGAAACTCAGACAAATGATTTTGAATTTGTAGTATCATACAAAAAATTAAAATTATCGATAGTAGTAGGCAATTCATTAGCAACATCAACATCGGTAGTAGTATCACATAAACGTAGCGATGAAACTTATCATACAGACACGAAAGTGAATATAGCTCATATAAGCAGTTCACAAGGAGTGGAAATTCAAACTTGTGCGTTACAGTTTTTACTTGTGAAATCGGAGGAAACTATCGTTGTACAAATAGCATCATATAACGCTACTGAACCGTCAAAAAGGCTTACTGTTATTAGTTTACCTTTAACAAGCGGTGAAATGTTGATTGGTTACGGTATGTATTCAAACAATGGTACAGCTTTATCTTTTGTAGAAACAGAGAGTAGTCAGCTTTATACACTAAGACCATATCATCTTGGAACAAATAACGAAACTCTGCTTATTGTAAGTGATTCACTTGCTGTTAATAATTCTACAAATACATATACTGCTAATGCAATAGGCTTGCAAAGTGTGGGCGGTGCAAAACAGTGGAATTTTTATAACACCGGTACTGATATTTATTATGCTGTAGCTGACAACGTTTGTATTAACATAGGAGAAAAGGTTGAATATACTTCTGTAACAGATGTTAACGAAGTGGGAGAAGTGATGTTAGAATGAGAGAAATAATAATAACTTGCACAACTAACAAAGCGATTGTTAACAGCTCTTTCGCAGGATACGCAGGAGAACATCTTGCTACAACTCTTATTTGTAAATTGCCGAACGAGTTAATATCGGAAGATTACACATACAGACTTGATTTTGCAACAGCTTCTAATAGCTATATAGGTCATATTGACAATAACTTAACTTATGAACTGCCACAAGCATTAATGGTGGCTGGTACACTCACTGTACAACTGACTATCAGCAATGGAACAGAGGTCGTATATAAAACACAACCTGTGAAGTTAAGCGTAAAAGAGTCAATCAATGCTGTAGAAGAGGTTGACGATAAATACGGTGGTTAAATCGATGAAAAATTAAATGATTTTCAGGCTGTTTTAGATAAGCTTGGAGTGGTTAATGTAAACGAGTTACGTGGAATATCAAAGATAGAAAAAACAGCTACAGAGGGATATACAGACACATACACAATCTACTACAGCGACAAAACAACCAGCACATTTACAATCACAAACGGAAAGAACGGTAGCGACGGTAAAGACGGTGCGAATGGTAAGGACGGTATCGACGGTAAAGATTATATTCTTACTGATGTTGACAAATCAGCAATTGCACAGATTGTTTATGACGATTATATATCCAACTTAAACCAACAGCTTGAAAACAGATTGAATGGCGGTGTTGTAAATGGCTAGTTTACAAGAAAATATACAGCAAGCTGTTGTAGATTTTGACAGTATAAAAACAGCTATTGAAGCAAAAGGAGTGCCTGTTGGAGCTTCACCAACAAACGAATATGGAGAAAAAATTAGTAAAATATTAGGCGGGGATATTTCAGCGTTAACACCGCTTATTGAACGAAGCTTTACCGAGCTGACAATACCTTATGGCACTACTGCCATAGGAGGTTACGTATTCACATCTTATAAAAGCTTGACTGATGTAATTATTCCTGAAAGCGTAAAAAGTATAGGCGATTGGGCTTTTAACGAAACAGGGTTAAAAGAAATTGTGTTACCATCATCTATAACAACAATGGGGGTTAGTGTTTTTAGATATTGTTTTTCATTAACCAAAGCTTTCTTTAATTCCGACAACATAAAATTCACAGGAAGTGGCAGTTATATGTTTTATTACTGCTCTGAACTTAGAGAAGTATATAACGTCCCTAATTTTTCAGGTACGTACCCGTTTGGCTTTTTTGTGACAGGCTGTCCGAATCTTGAAAATGTGACAGTTGTTAAAAATTTTAATACGTCAGGTCTTAATTTGTCAGAAAGCACTAAACTTTCAGCAGAAACATTAGTTGCAATATTAGAAAATCTTGCAGACCGTACAGGGTTATCAGAATATTACATCACATTTGGTGCTGATAATCTTGCAAAATTAACAGCCGAACAAATAGCTGTAGCGACGAGCAAAAATTGGATTTTAGCTTAATAT
>JAXJTR010000058.1:0-5116 GCA_036309465.1 Acutalibacteraceae bacterium | reverse complement strand
CTATATATCTTGGTGGGTTGCTTAGACCTAATAATTCTCCTAATTCGTTAAGAGCCATTGTATCCTTGCCAACTGCACCACGAAGATGTGCAAGGTGCTCGGCTGCATTTTTTTTGCACATTTCTACAAGGTGCATTTGTTCACCCTTTTGTGGTTTATATATAACTACCTTTTTGCCCTTTCTTTCACTTAGCCAACGCTGTAAAAGCTCGCTATCGTTTACATCTCCGTCAACTGTAACCTGTGGTGGGATAGTATCTCGCATATAGTAATAGCTTAAAATAAATTCACTTCTTGCACTAGGAAGATTATCCACCTCGTTAACTATAAAATGCTCTCGGTCGTAAAGGTCACCATTGCGATATTTAAAGACCTCAAAACAAGCCTTTTCTCCCTCTGTTACCAAAGCTATAACATCTTGCTCCTCTATTCTTGCACCTACAACCTTTTGAATGTCTGACATTCGTTTTACAGAATTTATTCTATCACGCAAACGTGCAGCCTTTTCAAACTCAAGATTTTCAGCTGCAAGGTTCATTTCTTCTGTCATTTTCTTTATATCTGCATTATTGCCACCTTTTAAAAATTCAACAGCCTCTTTTATATTTTCAAGATATTCCTTATGCTTAATTTTGCCTGTGCAAGGTGCATTACACAGCTTTATGTGATAATTAAGGCAGGGTCTGCCTTTACCAATATCCTGAGGAAATTTTTTACTACAGGTTGGCAACCTAAAAATCTTTACCGCTTGGTCAACTGCATTTTTTACAAAATAACCACTCATATAAGGTCCTATATAAGTTGCACCGTCGTTTTCAATCTGCTTAACAGCCATTATTTTAGGCCATTTATCGTTGGTAACCTTTATATAGCTGTAGCCCTTATCATCTTTTAGTAAAATATTATAGTGTGGTGTATGTTGCTTTATAAGGCTACATTCAAGGACTAATGCTTCAAATTCACTATCAGTTACTATATAGTCAAAAGTGTCTACCTTTTCAACCATTCTTATAACCTTAGCTGAATGATTGGTATGAGAACCAAAGTATTGGCTTACTCTGTTTTTTAGTGCTTTAGCCTTACCTATATATATAATTTTTTTATTAATATCTTTCATTATATAAACGCCTGGACTTAACGGTAAAGACATTGCTTTAGCCCTAAGACGCTTAATTTTATCTTCCATATTATCACCAATAAACATATCAATTTTAATAATTATAATTCATATAGATAAAAATATCAATTATAATAATTGTTTAAAAAACTGCATAATATATTTTATAAAAATAAATATTCATTAATTTATAAAATAAGTTTCGTTAAAATTAACAAATTATTTTTGTAGGTTTTTGAAAAATATAATTTTTTATACTTTATTTTAGTTGAAAAAAACACTGTATCTATGTTATAATAAACAAGATAATCGGAAAGTAGGTGTTTAAATGGCTGATTTATGTTACGGTTGCATGAAAGATGCAAAAGGTGAGCAAATATGTCCACACTGTGGCTTTTCTAAAGATACTGTTCAGACCTCTCCTTTTTTACCGTTAGGAACTAAATTAGACAAAGACAGATATACTGTTGGTCGTGTTTTAGATAACAGATCTGACAGTGCCAGATATATAGCTTTTGATAACACAGAAAACAAAACTGTTCTTATAAGAGAATTTTTACCTAAAGACTTATTTACACGTAGCGAGGACAGTGTAGTTGTTACTGTAAGCAAAAATATTAATAAAAAATTCATTGCACTTAAACAGCAATTTATACAGCTAGGCAATGAATTAGATATGATTAAAAATAAAGAAAATTTGGTTGCAGTACTTGGTGTTTTTCAGGATAACAATACCGCTTATATTGTTGAAGAGTACGAAGATGTTATTTCATTTGGTGAGTACATTCAGCGTAGCGGTGGTAGGCTTGAATGGGAAATTGCAAGACCTTTAATTAAGCCTTTGCTTGATACTCTTGCAGATTTATCCGACATAAGCTTAAACCATTATGCAATTTGCCCTGCAAATCTAGTTGTTACCGCAGACGGAAAAGTAAAGTTAGGTGGATTTGCTATAAGAGATGTTCGCCAGGTGGGTCACGAGTTGCCTCCTCAGTTGTTCTCTGGCTGTAGTGCTTTGGAGCAATATGAGGAACAGGGTGTTCTTGATATAAAAACCGACATTTATGGCTTTTGTGCAACATTATTTTTCACTCTTACAGGTAAACTACCAGCAGATGCTGTAAAAAGAAAAGAAGACGGCAGACTGCTAATGAGCAAAGAAATAGTAAAGAAGTTGCCACCTTATGTTATTTCTACACTGGCTAAAGGCTTAATGGTAGATAAGAATGAAAGAATAAGTAGTTTTAATCAGCTACAAAATCAGCTTTCTGCTTCACAGGCTGTAGAAGCTATTCAAAGTGAGATTTCAAAAACCCTTGAGGTTTCTTTACCAGAACAAGAGAAAAAAGGCGGATTAAGCAATTTCCAGCTTGGTACTATCTCGATGATTGTTTCTCTTGTTATCTTTGGTATTATTGGATTTATGTGGTATTCAACTAACCCGCTAGATGGATTATTCGATGTTAATAACACAGCAACAGAAAATCCCTCTGGTGCAACAGAAATAATGCCTGATGATTTTACTTATGCCCCTGACAGCGAGTATTTCAGAGTTCCTGACTTTACAGGCAAAACCTTTGAAGAAGCAGAGGCTATAGCTTCAGAAAATACTGAATACTTTATATTTAAGGCTATAGATGAAGAATTTAGTGATACAGTTACACAGGGTAAGATTTGTCGTCAAACTCCTGAAGCTAAAAAGACAGTTAGTCGTGGACACGATGGAGTTACAATAACTTGCTATATAAGTAAAGGTGCACAATATCGTGCATTACCAAAGGTTGAAAAGGTTAACAAAGACAAGGCTGTAGAAAATCTTGTAAAAGAAGGCTTTGTTGTTAATTCAACATTAACCTACAGTGATACCGTTGAAGCCGGTTGTGTTGTAGATTATGCCGGTAATGTTAAGGCAGGCGATAAAATGGAGTATGGCTCTGCTATTACACTTAACATTAGTTTAGGTAAAAAACCTGAAGAGGCTACAGATGCACAGTTTGTATATGCTGACCCAACTAATCCTGTAGCTACTCCTACAACTTAATTTATAGCTTTTTAGCCACCGACAACCTCGGTGGCTTTTTTGTGCAACAGTTTGCATAGTTAAGTTTTTTTACATTAAATATATAACATATCAAAACATTTTACTATTTATGGAGTGTAGCTTATGTTCGATAATTGTGGGTTGTATATTCATATCCCTTTTTGTGCTAATAAATGCTTGTACTGCGATTTTTATTCTAAAGCAGAGAACAATCAAAATATAAATGAATATGTTGATAATATGATAAAGAGTATTATCCATTACGGTAATAAGTATAGTAATAAAACATTTAACACCATATATATAGGTGGAGGCACACCTAGCGTAATCGGTACAGAAAATTTGTCTAAAATAATTTTGCAGGCTAAAAAATCCTTTAATGTTATAAATCCTGAAATAACAATAGAGATGAACCCTGTTTCTGCACTTAATATTGATTTTGATACTCTTTATAAAATTGGTGTAAACAGAATTTCTCTTGGAGTGCAATCCGCTAATGAAAATGAGTTGAAGCTATTAGGAAGAATTCATAACAACAGCGATGTTGTTAGTGCTGTAGAAAAAATTAAAAACAGCGGTATAGATAATATATCTTTAGATTTAATGGTTGGTATTTCTCAACAAACTGCTGACTCCTTAATTAATTCTATTGATTTTTGTTTAGAGCAAAAACCAAAACATATATCTGCTTATATTCTTAAAATAGAAGAAAATACCCCTTACTATAAGCTTGCACCACAGCTTAATTTACCTGATGATGACACTCAGGCAGAGTTATACAGCTTAATGCAGAAATACTTACAGGATAAAGGGTATAATCAATATGAGATTTCTAATTTTTCCTTAGCTGGTTTTGAAAGTCGTCACAATTTAAAATATTGGAACTGTGACGAATATCTTGGATTAGGACCTTCAGCACATTCTATGATGAATAACAAGCGATTTTATTTCCCGAGAAATATTACAGAGTTTTATAAAAACAATATAATAAATGATGGTGACGGTGCTACCTGTGAGGAATTTATTATGCTTCAACTTAGATTGAAAAAAGGGTTATTATTTGATGAGTACGAAAAAAACTTTAATCACCCTATCCCCTCAAGCTGTATTCAAATAGCAGAAAAATATAGTAAATACAATTTAACTAAAGTTACACCACAAGGAATATCACTTACACCTAAAGGATTTTTACTGTCAAACACAATAATAGCTGAAATTTTAAGTAATCTATAATTGTATAAATATAGATTAGTAGGCATAAAAATAAGGGAGATTGCCCAAAAGGACTATCACCCTTATTTTTATATTATTCTTTTTCTGAAATTAATTCCTGTAAAAAACCTGCAAGAATTTCTTGCTTAGTTTTATTTAGTGCCCTGTAGCTAACTAAAATATCCTTTTCAGCTTTAGATAGGTTATAAATCTTTTCTTCTTCGTGAGTACCTGAACGGCGTATTACCATTACATTTTTTTCGTTTTGACTGTCACTTACAACTGAATTTATATCTAACTCTTGATTAATACACTCCAGAAAAACGGCACAAGGCACATTGAATATTTTTGAAATTTTAAGCAACATACTTGCACTTGGAGTTGTCTTTCCGGTTTCGTAATAAGTGTATGTTGATCGCTCTATATTTAACGCATTCGCCACTTGTTGTTGAGAAAGTTCACAATTATCTCTGTAAAACTTTAATCTTCTACCTAATTGTTTCATTATTTTTTCTCCTTGTTTATAAATTGTATGTAATTAAAATAGCTGTAAAAAGCTCCCTATTAGATTATAATTCTACTGAAAAACAATGGGTGAAATCAGTGACGAAGTACCACTGGAGATATACGTTTTCGTTGATTTGAACAATTTTTATACAATTATTATGTTTATATTATCAACTATAAAAAAGATTTTATTTACATTACAAAAAAATAAAAGAACTGACAAATTGAAACAATTATTT
>JAXJTR010000057.1:0-4260 GCA_036309465.1 Acutalibacteraceae bacterium | reverse complement strand
TGCAGATTGTATAAGCTGTGGTAAAAATATTTTCCCTTTTTCAAAATCACTTCCTGCCTTGTCAAGGGTAGGTATAAGCTGATTATTGATTATCTCCATAGGAGATAAAGTTTCAAGTAATTGCTGTGTAATTACAGCTCCCTCTTTATTTAATCCATTTTCTATGGCATAGCTTAAGGTTATCTCTTTTTTAGCAGAGGTAACCTGATTTTTTACTTCTTGGTTATTGTATGCCTGTATAAATTCTACGGAATTTTTGTCAATATTAGCTAATAGCTTATATGCTCTTACAGCACCAGTCATACTGTCAATGTTAGGGTTGATAATAGGCAAATCAAGTCCCTTTTGTAAAGCCATTGTTAAAAAGGTAGAGTTTACAAGCTCTCTGTTTGGTAATCCAAAGGAAATATTTGAAACACCCAAAACAGTTTTTACACCTAATTCCTTTTTTACACGCTCTAAAGCATTTAAAGTTTCTGTAACACCCTCTTGCTCGGCGGAAGCAGTTAGTGTTAAGCAGTCGATATAAATATCGTGGTTTGGTATACCTATAGCGTTTGCGTGCTCTACAATTTTTTTAGCTATAGCAAATCTGCCATCTGCTGTTTTTGGAATACCGTTTTTATCCAAGGTTAAACCAACAACAGAAGCACCGTATTTCTTTACCAGTGGTAATACAGTTTCTAACGATTGCTCCTCACCGTTTACAGAGTTTACAATAGGTTTACCGCTGTACACTCTTAAAGCACTTTCTAATACCTGTGGTATTGTAGAGTCAATCTGCAAAGGAACATCAACTACACTCTGTAAACCCTTTATTGCCTTTACCATCATCTCTTCTTCATTAATTTCAGGTAGTCCAACATTTACATCTAGTATTTCTGCTCCTGCGTGAACCTGTTCTATACCTTGCGACAAAATATAATCAAGATTATTATTTCTTAAAGCTTCTTTAAATAGTTTTTTACCTGTTGGGTTAATTCTTTCGCCTATAATTCTTGGCTGATTAATAACAACAGTTTTACTGGGTGAACACACAGCAGGCTGTAATGTTACATTTCTTGTTGTAGGTTTTATATTGTTAAGAGCATCTTTAAGCTCTCTTATATATTCAGGTGTTGTACCGCAACAGCCACCCATTATAGTTACCCCTAAAGGAGCAATATTTTCAGCCATATTTTTTGCAAAATCCAAAGGCGAAAGATCATATTTGTTTGTTTCAGGATTAGGCAAACCGGCATTTGGTTTAACAACAAGTGGCAATGTTGTCCATTTACTTAATTCTTCTATTACATCTTTTAATTGAACAGGACCAAGGGAACAGTTTACACCTAGAGCATCAACTCCAAGTCCTTCCATAGTTAAAGCCATAGCAGACACCGAACAGCCTGTAAATGTACGCACATTTTCTTCAAATGTCATTGTACAAACTACAGGTTTGTTGCAGTTTTCTTTTGCTGCAAGAACACCGGCTTTAAGCTCTAATAAATCTGTCATAGTTTCAAAAACTATCAAATCTGCATCTTGTCCATACTCGATAATTTCCTTAAAAATATTATAAGCATGGTCAAAAGACATACTGCCCGTTGGTTCCATTAACTGACCAATAGGGCCTATATCCAAAGCAACAAGAGTTTCTGTGTGTTCTGTAGCTTTTTTTGCTACAGAAACGCTGGATTTAATAACTTCTTCCACAGTATAACCACAGCCATCAAGCTTATAGCTGTTTGCTCCAAATGTATTGGCATATACAACCATAGAGCCTGCATTTATGTAGGCTTTATGAATGTCCTCTACAATATCAGGGTTAGTTATACTTAATATCTCAGGGCACTCACCGGTTTTTAATCCCTTTGCCTGTAATTGAGTACCCATAGCACCATCAAATATTATGAATTTATTTTCTTTTAATAATTTATTGAACACAATGATTGCCTGCCTTTCTGTACTGGCATATTTCTTTAAGATTACAACCCATACACCCTCTTTTTTTAGGTGTAACAGGGGTATTAGATAGCCCTATAATTGCAGTAACTGATTTAATTGGGGTAAGAGTCATACTGGTAGTGGTACACAAGCCTATTTTTCTTTGGGCATCTAAGGTAGTTAAAATATCCTTTTGCAATTCAATAGGCAAATCCCCATACCCTGGGCTGTATCTCCAAGTTTTATATTGATTATATGTTTTAGCGTGTATTTCTTTTTCTATATTATCACAAATCTGTTCTATAGCTACACTTGATAAACTGTTTATAACAACTGCCTTAGCCATATCTTCAATTTGAGTCCTTCTAATAAGTTCATCTATTTTATAGGATAGTGTTGCACACATTAATACTATACCATAACAGTCTTTTAAATGTAGCTTAATGTCTTCACCTGTTAAAATTAGTTTTGTACCTAAAACATTTATACCACTATCACACATAGCTATATCAAATATTTTATAACTGTATCTTGGAACACTGTGGCTTATTACTAATTCCTCACATTCTTTAAGTAAAGCTATGGTTTTTTCATCATCGTTATAGCTGTGATATCCCATATATCTTAAAGCTTCCTTGTAATTTAGTTTTTCTAGCTTTATCAACTAAATCATTCCCTGTTAGATTATAGTAGTGTTTTTATACTTTCTGCAATTTTAGTTGCAACATAAGGATTATTCATAGTATATAGATGTATACCCTCTACACCGTTTGCAATAAGGTCTACAATTTGATTTACCGCATAGGCAATTCCTGCATCTCGCATAGCCTCTGGGTTATCGCCATATTTTTGCATCATCATAGAAAACTTTCTAGGCAGAGAAGCACCGCACATACTAACCATTTTTTCTATCTGCTTACTGTTGGTAACAGGCATAATACCAGCTTGGATAGGTACATTAATACCTGCTATTTTAGCTCTTTCCATAAATCTATAAAAAGCATCATTATCAAAAAATAATTGAGAAACTAAAAACTCTGCACCTGCATCAACCTTTTTTCTAAGGTTTAGTATATCATCAATTTCGTTATTTGAATCCATATGTACCTCTGGGTAACAGGCACCGCTTACACCCATTTTAGGATAGTTAGTTTTTATATATTCAACAAGGTCGCTTGCATAGACAAATTGATTTTTTGGTGGTATATCAGGGTTATGGTCACCTCTTAGTGCAAGAATATTTTCAACACCAACAGCTGTAAATTCAGCTATAGCATTGTCAATATCAGCTTTATTATTAGTTAAGCAGGTTAAATGGGCAACAGGCTCTACATTGTGCATATTCTTGATAATTGATGCAATCTTGCTACTATGCTGAGCATTACCGCCTCCGCCTGCACTATAAGTAACGCTAATATAGTCAGGGTGGATATCTGTAAGCTGTGACAGTGTTTCGTATACTGTATCAATATTTTCTGAAAATTTTTTAGGTGGAAAGACCTCTAAAGAAAATACAACACCTTTTTTACCAAACTTATCAATTATTTTCATTTTTAACACCTGTCTTTCATTAGTTTGATTATATTTGTGTATTAATATAATTTGCAATTTCGTAAAATTTATTTTATAGAAATTAGGTTAATTATATCACGATAATAAGCCAAATACAACATAAAATCAATATAGTTACTAAACATTAAAATTATGCTTTGCCATAGGTTTTTATTATGGCTAATTATCATTCAATAAAACAACAACTAAAATTTATATGGAAAAAGCTTAATCGCACGGTTAACTAATTAGGTGATTTTAGTTGTTAATGATAGTGTGCTGTTATGTAGAATATTTTTTATAGGATAAAATGATGTTAGATGGTTACGAAATGTTGAATATATTAAGAAATTAGATAACATTTAACACGTTACAATATTAAATAGCTTAAAAATGGAAGTTTGCAATTATTATTACAGTTATTGTCTGCATTGTTTATGTTGAAAAAATTGTTAAAAGTGTATCGAATTAACACAAAAGGTTATCTGAAATGACAAATTGACTGTTGTATATTTATGGAAGTATAATAATATAGGTATTGTCTTTGGAATATGAGTGGCTACTTTAGCACTATCATAGCTTTACTCAAATTCTAAAAATAAAATTTGCAATACCGGAAAGAGAGGTTTTTCAATGAAAAAATTGAAACAAGCCGTTTCTTATGTACTTGTCTTTCTAACAGTGTTTAGCTCTTTTACAATTTTGCCAAGCGAATTTTTCCACTCGGCATTTGTATCCGCAGCTGATATACTAACAGGACAGTCAGGTGCAGAAGAAACATAC
>JAXJTR010000056.1:0-3238 GCA_036309465.1 Acutalibacteraceae bacterium | reverse complement strand
ATAATATTATTAAGCTGTTGTAGAATTTCTTTATGATAAACAAAAGATATTTCTTTGTTAGGCAAACCAACTTCACACATAAAATCCCCATTGAAAGATGGGGTGGTTTTGAGAACTTTCAAATAGCCTGCTACAAGCAAAAAACTATAAATGGTAGAAGGTTTATTTTTTATTTGAGGATATATTACACCTGTGTCAATATAGGTTGTAAAGGTTTCTCCGTTGACAAGAGAGGTTAGTTTCTCATAAATATCTTTATCAGCTTCTGAGATGATTTCACCAATAATATCGTTACTTCCTGTAGATTGCCAGAATGCTCTTGGTTCACACTCGTTATTAAAATAGTTGATAACTGACCAAGGGTTAAAAATTTCTGTCTTACCAAAACGGTAGCCATCGTACCACTGACAAATCTCGTTATACTTATCTACTGCCCCATAGTATTCAGCCATTTCCTTTACTTCCTCAGAAGTAAAACCAAAGTATGCGCTGTATTTGTTGTCTAAAACAGAGTGAACAGTAAGATTATTAAATTCACTAAAAATACTGTCTTTCGACACACGAAGAATACCAGTCAGAAAACCATAAGACAAATGCTTGTTGTCTTTAAGACCTCCAGAGAAAAGATTACGCATAAAGAGAATAACCTTATCATAGTAATTTTATATATATCCTTGCTGAATAGGTATATCATATTCATCGATAATTATAATAGGTGCAATCTCGTGATGATTGTGAAGCATACGAGAAAGGTTTAACAATGCCCCAGAAAGCTCTACTTCGGACACATTACCTGATAGCAAATTTTTAAAGCTTTTCTTTTCGTATTCGTTGCATTTATCGCTTGTTTCTAATTCAATATGACGATATGCCTCCTTTGAAAACACTTCTTTCATCGCTTCAAATGTTTCTTTCCAGGTATTGAATTTAATGTCTTTAAATGTAACGAAAATAACAGGGTATTTTCCTTGATAATCACGATATTTTTTACCACAAGTCCAGATTTTTTTGTTTCTGAAGTATACAGAAGTATCTTTATCTGTTTTCTCAAAAAATGTACGAAGCATATCCATATTTAAGGTTTTTCCAAAACGACGAGGGCGTGTAAAAAGAGAAACCATAGGTTTTTCATCAATAAAGTCCTTAATCATAATTGTTTTGTCACTATAATAATATTCCGAAGAAGCTAATCGGTAATCAGAAATCCCAATAGGTAAAGATAGCTTTGCTGGACGAGTACTCTTTTTATATCTTCCTGTTTTTACACGGCTATCCATTGGTTTTTCTGCATCAATTGGAATAAGCCAAACCTTGCCACTCTTTATTGCACCTTTGACTTTCCCTTCTTTGCAAAGAGTTGACACTCTTCTTTCGCTAATATTCCAAAGCTTTGCCGCTTCCTTTACAAACATAGTATCAGCCAACACACGACACCTCCTATTAGCACTTTATAATGATATTATATACAGAATTATGTCAACAAATTGCAGAACGATATCACTTGGGTTTAATATCGTTCTGCTACATTGTTCTTTTAGTTTTATTCGACTTGTAATCGTCTAAGATATTGTCCACCGTTTTCCTTCAGCCACTTATGACATTTTTTGTATTGTGGGAATACTCTTTCTATCTCTGCATAGAATTCAGGCGAGTGATTCATATGCTTTCTATGGCAAAGCTCATGCACAACTACGCTATCAATTATTTCATCTGGCATTTCCATTAGCAGGCAATTAAAATTTAGGTTCCCTTTGCTTGAACAGCTTCCCCATTTACTTCTCTGATTTCGGATTGTTATTCGACCATAATCAACACCGATTAAAGGAGCGTAATGCTTAACACGCTCTGGTATAACCTTTACAGCTTTGTCAGCAAGCTTGTTTATTTCTTCCATAGTATATGGTTTTATTTCACTTGTAAGCTTATTTTCTTCTTCTGCTAATGCAAGGTGCTTATCAATCCATTCCTTTTTTTGCTCTAAAAGCTCTTGGATTTCTGTCGTCTTCATTTGTAATGGAGCTTTAACTATTATTTGTCCAGCTTTTACCTGTATTGCTACTGCTTTTCTTTTACTGCGTATTATTGAAACATCTATATCCATATTACCTCCTGCAGCTAATTGTAGGCTAAGCTTTTTAATATTACAAAAACAAATGATTTTCCTTATGACCACCAAGCTTAGGTGCCATTTTCTCGCTCATTTCTTTCATAAAATCAACATCAAAATCTCTTGCGTGAACAGGGCAGATTCCAACGCAACGCATACAACTGATGCAAATTTCCTTGTTTGTTTTACGAGGATTTTTATTTTCAATAGCATTTACAGGGCAACCGTTGGCACAAACTCCACAGCCAATACAATTTTCGTTTGCTTCAGGCTTGAAAGGACCACCTTTGGAAACTTCCTTGTAGTTACCATGATTTCCTTCAAGCTTCAATTCACCAAAACTTCCAATATTAAGCTTTTCTGTAATTTTCTTTGCATACTCAGCAAGCTGGATTGAATCTGCTGTATCAGGGCGACCTGTTGCAAACTGACGGAAGATAGAATGCTCTGCAACGGCAGCTATTGCTGCAACACAAACAAAACCACAGTCATCAAGCGTGTCCTGAAGCTCAGTAAGTGTATCTTCCCATTCTCTGTTACCATAAACGCAATTTAGAATTGCCTTTGCACCATTGGCTTTAATTTTTCTGATACGCTCTATAGCAATTGCAGGAACTCTGCCACTATATGACGGAACAGAAACAATGCAGATATCCAATTCTGTCAAAGTCATATTATCAATATCACGACAAATATCAACATCACAATACTCATCACAAAGGTTGCTTGCAATTATATCAGCAACCCTTTTTGTTCCACCTGTAGGACTAAAGTAAATATTATAGTACATAGCTGTTTCTCCTTATTATTTTTTTAATCTGAACTTACAAACAATTTATTGAAATGTACGCTCTTTATTAACTCGTTATATACCTAAATATACATTTAATAAAAATTATCAAACCTTTTTAAGCAATATGACATCCTGTAACCGTTACTGTAGCTGTCAGCTTTCCTGACTCATCTGTAACATCAACACGATAACAGGCTGTTGTTTTCCCGTCTTTTACGCACACTGCTTTAGCAATCAGCTTTTCACCCTTAGCAGGAGATAAAAAAGAAATATCAGAGTGTACCGATACACAGCCTAGCTTTTTCCAGTTAGCTGCAACTGCAAAAGCAAAATCAGCT
>JAXJTR010000055.1:0-18642 GCA_036309465.1 Acutalibacteraceae bacterium | reverse complement strand
TGAGTACTTACCGTCTGAATTCTTTGTTAGAGATACCCAAGTTGACTCGCTTGAACCATCAAAGAAATATGCTGAAAATCTTGCATTGCCTTCTGTCCAGTTTGCTGATGGAACAAAGTAAAGCTGATTTGTTACAACTGGGTTTGTAACTGGCTGTGTTACTGGCTGTGTTACTGGTGTTGTAACTGGCTGTGTTACTGGTGTTGTAACCGGCTGTGTTACTGGTGTTGTAACTGGCTGTGTTACTGGTGTTGTAACTGGCTGTGTTACTGGCTGTGTTGGTTCGTTATATTTTTTCCATTCGCCATTACCATTATCCCACTCAGATGATGTTAGCTTGAAAAAGTTACCATTAATTGTTAAGTCAGCTGTTTGGTTCCACTTTACGCCATCTGCCCAACTGTTCTCTGTTGAATCTGGATTCATTCTTACGAAGACTACGTTAGTGTAACCTGTTGGCATTGGAGCTGAATAGTAACCATAAACATCTTTTGTTAATGATACCCAAGCCTCGCCACCTGCTGAATTAAAGAAGTATGCAGCAAATCTTGCATTGCTTTGTGTCCAGTTAGTTGATGGTTCAAAGTAAATCTTACTACCTGTTACAGGAGTTGGATTTGTTACAGGTGATGTTGGATTTTGTACAGCATTTGCATCATAAACAACAGCTATACCTGTTGAACCAACGTTACCGTTAATATATCCACCTGATACTGTAAATGTGTTACCTGTAATAGCATCTTTGTATGTACCGTTAGCCATTTTATTAGCCTTTAGTGATACAGACTTAGAACCACCGTTACAGTTTACAATAACTACGCCACTTGTGCCACGCTCGTTATATGCTACTGAACCATTTGATGAAAGATACTCTGATTGACCTGCAAAATGGTTTTTAAACTGGTTAACAGCCTTAACCTCTGCATTAGCCCAACCTGTTACGTCGGCATCGCCAATCATAGTTGTGCTAGGATTATTAGGACGAGCAAAGTACATACCACAAACCTGATTTCTTGTACCTACTACAGCCCACATCTGGTTAACTACATTTGTGCTCATACCCTTTGTAGTACCATCAATATATGTATCGTGTGACTCTACCCATTGTAAAGCCTTTGTAGGATTAACACCCTTACCAATATCAGAAGCAGCCGCACCTGCACCGTTACCAGCCTTTACAGCAGCTCTTATATCGTTACATTTACCGTCGTCAGTAATTGACATATAGTCAGTATAGCCTGCCCAGCTACCGCCACCAAGATTACCAAGAGTTTCACCATAGTAATAAGGTGTAATATTTCTTGTTGTCTTAGCGTGACTTGTAACAGCTGGAAGAACTGTTTTCCAGTAGTCACTTGCAAAACTTGCATCATCATAAGATGTTTCGATGTGCTTAGCTGCGTCAAATCTAAATCCGTCAGCACCTGCATCTATACATTCCTTTAAATATGTAATTGCATAATTTTGAACAGTTTTGTTTGCTGTATTTAGGTCTGGCAAACCGTCCATACAATGCTGTGTAGCATCAAATCTGTTCTCGTAATTAGAAATATCAATTGACATATTATGCCATAAAGCTGCGTTATTTCTAATTTCACTTGGTACAAGCAAGCAAACATCGTTAGTTGTTTGTGATGCCATATGGTTAAGAACCGCATCAACAATAACCTTAACACCATAGCTGTGTGCAACTTCACACATTTCTTTAAAATCTGCCTTAGTACCTAAGCCATTTGTTGTTTTGTTGTTAATCTCAAAATTTGTTGGCTGATAGAATGTCCACCATCTGTTAGCTACTGTGTGATTGTCTGATTCACAGTTAGATGGAGTAATTGGTGATGTTTGAATTGCAGAGAAGCCCTGTGAGGCAATTTTCTCCATATTTTTTGCAATGTTCTTGTAAGACCAGTTCCAACACTGCAAAATTTGACCCTGCTGTACATTGCTTGTCAAACCATAATTAGCTGTTGCGTTTGACTGCTGAGTATCAACTTCAGCTGCCTGTGCAGGGATAGTGCCTACTGCCATATATGATGTAATCATACATGCACATAGTAAAACACTTGTAAATTTTTTAAACATTTACATCTCTCCTTATTATTATATCTTAGGTAAAGCATACTGCTCTACCTACTATTATCTTAGCAAATTATCCATTTATATTCAATTATCTAAATCACCAATATATATTTTTTTAAGGCTACATTTCCAACATTTTTTAACAAATCATTATAAAACGCTAAACCTATAGTTGAATTTTACAGCATATTAATTACAGTTTTATACATTTTGTACACAAAGCAAAAAGCCGATGATTTTACACATCGACTTTTTTATAAATGATATAATTATTTTCTTAATATTTTAATAGCTATAGCATACAAAAGCTTTTTAAACTTTTGACTAAATGATAAGCTTATACCTGATTTTTCAAACTGCTGTATTATTTCTTTATATACATTTTGGTTTTGATGCTTTAGCATATAATCTATACATTTATCCTTATTTTTATAAAAAACATCTAAATCAAAACTATTTTTATAAAGTTCAAGCTTACCTAAAGAGTACAGCTCAAGCTGTGTACGCATACATTTTTCACACACACCACAGTTATATTCATTGTTAAAGCATACATTTAAGTGGTCATAAGATGGTGCGTACTCTGATATAGAATTTACCTTTTCAAGTCTTGTTTTATCTAAACCTGAAATATAAATAGATGTACTTTCTGTTGACATTAAACTTGCAAACAAGGCTTCATAAAATGCAGGACCTTTGTCGCATTTTTCAATAGAAAATTCTGCCAACTCATAAGCAGATGAATAATAATAATTTTTAAATAACTTTTGTAATGCCAACACAGCAGAAAAACTACAATAATGATGCACTTTTAAATATTCATATATTAAATGTTCACCTAAATTTGAGTTTACAGCTACCACAGGCAAATTTATTATTTTTGATGATTCTTTAGATATGCTCAATCGCTTTTTATATAAAGCAGTTGCTTCCTCAGGAGAATAACCACTGGTGCTTTTATGTGAGCCTACATTAAAAAAGGCAAGATGAGTAAGAGAATAGCTACCACAATCTGACATTTCTTTAACAGTATCAAAACTGTCTACACCTCTTGAAAAGCCTGTGGCACTTTTACCCTGTGTATTGATACTTTGGTTAGATTTATTTTTTATGTTAATTTCTATATGACCATAATTCTTAGAATACTTAGATAAAAGAGGAATAAGATACTTTATTGTATGAAAGTAAAGCTTTTCAGATATAACACCATCAGATACAACATTTAATCTATCTTTCATAGCTAATGGCAACAGTGCAACAAAAAAGGAATCTATTCTTTCTGTTGTTAAATATTCACCATACTCCTTTTCTACCTCGTACCAAATCTCGTAATTTTTATCATTTTCGGTTATATTACTAACCATTTGTACCATATTATCTTTTTCACGAATAAAAGGTATTCCTATTTTCAAAATGCCCATATTAATCCCCCGTTTATGTATATCCTACTTTTTTAACAGTTTTTTCTTTAACTTTGAAATAAAAATCTTTCTATTATATATAGATAGTGTTTTATCAAAGCCCTTTTGGTAATATGTCTGCCAAAATACATCTCTATCAGCAGGTTTTTCTGTTTGTCGTCTTAAATTTGGGTTTGCCTTTGTGCAATTTTCTATTTGCACCTCTCTGTAATCAGCACTGTCTTTTACCTGTTCAAACAGCTCCATACCCTTTTGAGAGCTTACCAAAAACAATGAAACACCCTTGTTATCATTAAAATCAGATAATTGTTTGTCTACACCCCAAAAATCCGCTAAGGTATAATCAGCAGGGCGGTTTATATTAGTATACTTACACTCAAAGCAAGATGGACGAAGTATGTCGTTTCTATAAAACAATGCTGCAAAAGTTTTTGATGATACTTTTTTATCATCTACCCAAACGCTTTCAAAGTGAGTATTCCAACCAAAGGTTTTATCTCTAAAATCTGCATTTGTAATCTTACTGCCCTTGTTTTTCTTTTGAACATTAAGTAAAAATTCTTTCCAAATTTTATTACTTGGTACACCGTGGCAAACTAAATCTACTGTGTACAGCCTTTCGAAATCCACATTAGAGCTTTTTAGATACCCGTATAAACCGGCAACCTGACAAGCTGTGCCAGAATACATAACATATTTGCCAGCTTTTAGGTCAGCTTTAATATTTGCATAGGTATCCCCTTGCTCACTCTGAACATATTTGGAGCCTTTAAAAGCATCTCTTTCGGATTTGTTTTCTGCTCTTTTATGAGAAACAGTAAAATCCTCGTTAAATGCCGCACCATAAACTGTGCCACCTTTTTCCAAAATATAGTCAGAAATAAGTATAAAGGCACCACCGCTTCGGCTTGAAAAACGAGTTTCAAAATTCTTATGCTTCAAACCATAGGCTTTTATTACATTATTTTTATTATAGCCATTCTGAAAAGCACATACCTTTTTGCACATACCACAGTTAACACACAGCTTTTCATCAATTTGTGGATATAAAAAACCCTCGCTGTCCATTACCATTGTTATTGCATTTTTAGGGCATATATTTTTACAGGCTGTGCAACCACAGCAATTATTTTTATCAGTAAACAATTCCATAGCTTACCCCTGATTAATAATATCACTTAAATATTTCTTTGAATCTGCTGTGCAATCAACCAACTTTTGGTTAACCTTTTCCCAATCAATTTCTGTTTCTGTAGCGTTACCGTTTACAATCTCTCGCTGTATGCCTAAAAGCTGTAGCAATCCTTCGGAACGGATATTTCTACCTGATTTATTTTTCAACTCTACAAACATACTCTTGTTGAATATAGTAGAAAACGCTGTACCATGGAATGAGTTTGTAACAACATAGCTTGCATATTTAAAATATCCTACAAATTCCTCAACAGATGGTGCAACAATATAGTTTATACCATTTTTAACAGGATGAGGTGCATCGTTTATATAATAAATAGGCATATTTTTTTCTTCAGATAGTTTTTTTGCAAACTCAACTAAAGATATAGGAGGATTTGCTGTATATATTAATATGTAAGGCTGTTGTAGCTTTCTTACAGCAATTTCACTCCACTCATCAGCTGATAAAAGCAATGAAGGGTCTAAATGAGTATACGCATCTTTGCCTGTTAAATCCTTAACCAGCTTTACACCGCTTTCTTCACGAACGGAATACTGCTGGAAATCTGCAAGACGCTTTTTATATTCTTCTATTCTATAGTCAGGCAACTGTGTATTTGCAAAGCTGGCTGCATAGGAATACTTTTGGTGAGAATCAGCAAAGGTTAAAAAATATGCTGGGTCAAAACCAACGCAATGAGCACTCCACACTTGGTCACTACCTGAAATAAATAAATCGTAGTCATTTTTAGCCTGAGAAATATTTTCAGGTGTATATTGTTTTTTACTTTTTACTATGCAATTATTAAAAAAGCTTTGAAATGCGTCTCTTCTCTTTGCTCGTCTTCTACACATAACACAGCTTTTTGCAAAGGATTTTAAAAATCCCTTTTTTTCTACTCTAAAAGGCTTATAATCGTGTGTAATTCTAGGGCATATATAATCTACAATATCACACTTAGCACCTAAAGAGGTTATTGTTCTTTGAAGTGCATATCCTTGTAGAACAGCACCATAATTTAAGGCCCTATGAAAAGTTACAATTCCTATTTTTTTCATTATAATTACCTCTTATCCTTATAGTAAAGCACGCAACCTAAAGGCATAGCCAACAGTGTTAATAGCTTTTTACTAAATGTATTTGGTGTTTTTAAAATTTCGCCTAATGTTTTTTTGCTATATAAACCATCTCGGGTTAAACCTACTGTTTGCTTTATAAAATACTTTCTGTCATACTTAAAGTAATCCCAACAGTCGTTAATAAAATGCACCCTCATAAAATATGTTTCTTTAGAGGTGGTTGTTGTTTTATTAGTTAAAGCATTGCCGGTGTCGTTTATATAGTATCGTAGTGGAATATCTACAAATCTTGTTTTATATTTTCTGCCTACAGTATCCCAGTGAATATTTTCAGGATAAAAATGTAAGCCCTCTATTTGTGGATAAGGAAACTCTCTTATAACGTCCATTCTTGTCATACCCCATAACTCACCCTCTACCTTATGTATCATTCTAAGGTCAAGGTCGGTACAATCTAGGGGTGATTTTGGAAGTGGCTCACCGTTCATTTTTTCGTTAAGGTCACAAGTACGGCAAGAAATACCCTTATAGTTTTTCTTCTCGTTGTCAGGTATTTTATCCCATTCCTGTAAAAACATCTCAATAGCGTTTGGCTTAAAGGCATCATCTGAATCAATGGTGACAAAGAAATCACCTGTAGCCATTTCTACTGCAACATTTGTTGCAATATGTTTACCGTGGTTTGTTTGATATTTATATATCAATGGAAAATCAAGTGTTTCAGTTAAAAATCCCTCGACAACCTCTTTTGTGTTGTCAGATGAACCATCATCTATAATAATCCACTCTATATTATTATATGTTTGATTTTTTACACACTCAAATAATCTAGGCAGGGTATTTGCTCTATTATATGCAGGTGTAAATAATGTAACTTTATAATTATTCATACTTTACCCTTACCCTTTCTTTAGTTTTTTCAAAACAGTTGTCTTTAGCTTGCCTCTTTCTTTCTTTGAGAAAATTAGTGGCAACGATATTACATAGCCTACGAGTGCACTAGCCATACAAATTGCAATTAGAGATAACCAACTGTTTATAGTTACAAAATGGTTTACTCCCATAAAGAAGAATAAAATTACAAAGAAGCATATCCAGCCACGAAGGATAGATGGATAATAAGTAGTAGGCTTTACTTGAAGAATATGTGCTGTATAAATTGGTACAAAAGTTAACGACTTTATACTAATAAGCACTGAGCTTACACCCGCTATTGCATATACACCTAAATCTGTAAATTTAACCAGTATAAGCACTAAAATAACATTAAGCACACCGCTACCAAAAGAAATAAGTACAGATGGCTTTAGCTTGTTACATACTGTAAACATTGAATATAATGTTTTTGAATGGCAAGTACATAAGAAAGACAAACAAGCAAGAACAGAAAGTGTTTGAATTATTTGAATTTCTTCAGGTGTTTTTGTTGGTTGCCATAATGTATAAAAATCGTAGCCAAAGGCAATAAAACCAGCAAGTGGTACTGTCATAATAAAGCTAATTATTTTTGATGAAAATTTATTTTCGCTTATTAGTTTCTCCTTTTCGCCTTTAGCGTATAGTATGGTAAAGCGAGGAGTGAAAATATTAGAAATAGTTGTAATTAAATTATCAATACAATGAGGTATTGTTTTTGCAACAGACAGCAAACCCATCATTGTTGCACTTATGGTAATATTACAAATAAGCAAATCTAAGCCGGTGTTAAGTGCGTTACATAAATATCCCACTGAGCACCAAACACCTGCTGAAAGAATATTTTTTACCAGCTTAAAGCTAAAGAAGCTTGGTTTAATCTTAACCTCAGGTAAAATTTTACTCTTAACAGTTATATTAGTTATTAACAAAAATACACCACTTGCCAATGTAGCTAAAGCTAGAAAATATAACTGTGCTGGCAAGAATGAAAACAGACCGATAACTAATAATAATTTAAGTGAATTAGAAACAATATCTCGAATTGAGTTAATATACAGCTTATTTCTTACAAATGCAGCTGTTGTAAAAATTGCAGTTATAACACTTACAACAAAGGTTAAAAATGTTAAAGCAAATGTTATTTTTACACTGTTAACAAGATCAGGTGAAATCTTTAGGAAACATTCCAATGTTAGTGTAACAGTAGCACCTGCCAACAGCATAACAATGGCTATAACACTGTTAGCTACTAAAACAGAGCTAAAGTATCTTGATGCCTTATCTATATTCCCTTTATGATACTCTATTGAAATAAATCTACCTGCCATTGAGTTTAATGCGGCTGTAACAATAGAGGCGTACTGTGCAAAGTTATTAGCCAGTCCTATAAATCCATAAGCTTCTGTGCCTAGTTCTTTTACCAAATAAGGTGTAAGAAAAAAGTTTATACCTACATTAATCGAAAAAGAAACCACTGCTGCAAGCATATTTATAGTCATCTGCTTGCTAGTGTTAATAGTTTTGCTTTTCATTTCTAGTCCTCTTTATATTTTTTTATTAGATAATGCTAAATTTATATTAATCTTCATTTAACCACCATAAAAAATCAGGTAGTTAATAATGCTGTAACAGTTGTACTATAATTAAAGCTTTGGAAAAGCATCAAACAACTGTTGCTTTTTCTTTTCAACCTGTTCTATGCTTATTTTGTAGCTGTCTTTTACCAACTGTAAAGACGGAATATCTCCCTTTTCGCAGTCAAAAGGCTTATGTTCAACACCAAAGCCTGACAAATAGTCAGCAAATTTATTACCGTCACCAAACATACCATTATTTAATGTTATATGTATATTAGGAATATGGAAACTATCGGCTACAATCATACCATGCAAGCTACTTGAAATAATGTACTCGCACTCACCAATTTTTTCACAAACTATTTTAGGGTCTTCTCTTAGATTGATAAGAGTGGTATCTTCATAGCCCTCTAACAATTTTTTTACAGATGGATGCTCCTGCTCTTTAAAGTGAGGTATAATTCCCACTTTGTGTTTCTTTTCAGGATAATAACCTACCCATCTTTCAACAAGCAATCCGCCATCGCCTGTAGGTATATCTAATTTTTTACCAAGAACCTTTTCTACACGCTTTTTAGATAGTTCTCCTCTTACAGCGTGTATTTCTACATCTTTATATACAAACTTTGTATCCTTTTCAGGATTACCTCTAATAAAGCCTGTACCCCAAATGTGAACTTTTTTACTGCCAAAATAAGCAATTCTTTGCTTTAATCTTTGAATCATATCTGTTGAATACATAGTATGATCTAGTGTTGAACCAATGGCAATAATGTCGCACTCCTTTAACGAAGCTTGTTCAACCTCTATATTGAACACATCTTCTATCATATCCTTATTAAGTAGGTCACCCATATTAGGTATTATAGGGTAAAAAATCTTATAAGCCATACTTTTCCTCCCAAAAACAGGTTATATATTTTATCAAATACTTAAAACATTAAATATAATTTAAGCTATAAACTTAATTATAATTTACATTAATTTTTATATTCTTTAATGAATACATCATAGAATAGGTTACCAACATCCATATACTTGTTGATGTCCAAACGTCAGAAGAAAAAAGCAACTTTGGTATACAGCTTACTACTAATGCTGCACAAATTATAAATTCTTTTTTCTCTACAATTCTTCTAAAAAGCACTTTAATAGTCATTGACAAGCTTAAAAAGATTGGAACCATACCTGCAATTACACCCATCTCGAAAAGGTATTGTAAAATATAGTTATGTGGATACACCCAACCTCTACGAGCGTTTATAGTTGTGTAAGCCTCAAAGGTTTTTATACCGTTGCCCAAAATAGGGTTTTTAGCTATAGCATCACAAGTAACCTGAAAAATATCATCTCTACCGTTAGAAACATCTCCCATAGACATATATTTTGCCATTTTAGAGATAAAACTAGGTACACTAGACATATTTTCTTGGCACCATCTTAAAAGAAATTCTAATATTTGTAACGCATTTACCAAAACAACTATTATTAATACGCAAACTACAATAATTAAACCTAGCTTTTGAATAGATAGATTTCTTTTTACTTCACCATCATAGTCATTAATTAATACAATTGCTACAGCAAATATTATACATAATATTGCACCTCTGTTTGCATACATAACTATTAAAACCGTTACATATACATTATAGAGATATGCTATCTTTGTTAACAAATTAGATTTACTACCATACAATTTAAAATGAATTATAGTAAATACAATAGGGGTCATTACTGAGTAAATGTTACCCATATATGCCTGCTGATATTGTTCGTGCTGAATAACAAAAAAAGAATTTATAACAGGTATAGTTACTAACGAAAGATACAGTGTGTATCTAACCACTAATTCTCCGTCAAACTTTTGACCAATAAGGTAAATAGGAACAACTGCATAAAACAAAAATTGTATAATGGTTAAGTCACATTGACTTTTATTTAACAGCAAAGTGCCACCATATACTACTGTTGTTAAACCTAACAATACAGCTGAACATTTATTTATTATAATTTCTTTTTTTAAATAAATACTTACACAAGAAAGAAGAAACACAAAACCCAATATAATTATATTATTAGGTAATTTTGCCAAAAAACCTATTTTAGATGTAGTATTTGTTATCGCAGTAGCCGCCAGCATAAAAGCGAGTGCTATACTATTCAATTTTACAATTAATTCATCACAATCTTTTACAAGTATAGACATCTTATTTTCTCCATTATATAATCTTCATTTAAGTATATATAACTTTTTATACATTACTTTTTATAAAAAACAAGAGTTAATTTATCGTTAATTCTTGATGTTTCTCCAGTTTTACAATACCCCATTTTTTCGTATAAATAACAATTTCCTTTTTCTTGTAGTATAGTAGACAACTCCCAGTTATCACTACCGTGTATTTCTTCCGCCTTAGCAATAGCCTGTTGTGCTATACCTTTATTTCTATATTGAGGAAGAACAAATAAGGGGGAAATTCGTTTAGGATTTTCTTTTGTTTTATCATCAACTATACAAATTGCCCCCATATAATCTTCATTTGACTTTATCAAATAAAAATATCTATCCGCTTGTTGCACTCTCCACAATACTTTTTCTAATGTTTCATTTGCAGGATTTGTTTCCATATCCTGATATTTAAGCAACAAACCAGAAAAAGCTTCTACCTGCATTTTCCAAATAAGCTCTGCATCTTTTTCTGTTGCCAAAACAAGTTCTATACCCATAATACACTCCATTAAAAGGCACTATATGCCCTTAGCTATTTCTTTTAAAATATTGAAAACCATCTTTTACAAAAACAAACATTGTTTTTATTGGATTGCTAGTCTTCATTGCCCAAGACATAGCTTTTTTAATATTTTTATCTTTTAAATAAGCCTTAGCCATCTCGGTATAATGAATATTATATAGATATTTTTGTCTTTTGGGTGAAAACTCATCTATTATATACTTCATTTTATTTAGATAGTGCATACGATAACTCTCGTAAACCTCACCCTTTGGAGTATTTCTGTCAAGCTTAAATTTCTCGATACAGTAATCCTTTACACAAGCTACCTTGTAGCTATGTGCAACTCTTGCAAAAAACTCTAAATCCTGATGTCTTCTAAAGCTTTCGTCCCACTCTTTAACAGTATCAAGAACCTTTCTTCTTATCATTACTGTACTTGAGCAAGCTATAATTTCATTACACAAAAATCTAAACAGAAAATCCTCTGTGCTGTCTGCTTCTAATGTACGAGTATATGTTTCTGTCATATGCTCAATAAAAGAGCCATAAACTAATCCGTAATCATCTGACAAAGAGTTAAAAAGCTCTACCTCTTTCTCAGTTTTTTCAGGAAGAAAAACATCATCATCGTCCAAAAAGCCTAAAAATTCACCCTTTGAGGCTCTTATACCTGTATTTCTGGCACAGGAGCCATTCTTATTCACCTTGTGAGGAATATACTGAACTTTAGGGTTATCTGCATATTTTTCCATAGCCTTTTCTGTTAACAGCTGATGCTCGGTACCCTGACCATTGTCATCTACTACTATAACCTCTATATTATCGTAGGTTTGATTTAGCACGCTGTCTACAGCAGAGGATATTTTATCTGCTCCCTTATAAGTGGGAATAATTATTGAAACAAGTGGTTGCATCAAAATTCACCTTTACATATTTTTTTCATTATGACGAGCTCTTAATGTACGGTCGATATAAAACTCCTGTAGGTAATCAGCAGTATTTCTTACATCAAAGCCTGCATCTACTACCTGCTTTTGGCAATCCTTACGCTGGAATGTAGTAACAATGTCAAGAGCTTTATCTGCCCAAGTCTGTGCAGACTCTGTAAGTGATAGCTTTGTTACATTATTTGTTGCAACAGTTTCGTCTGCAATTACATCACTCATTAAAACAGGCAAGCCTGATGTTTGAGCCTCGATACCTGTTAGTGGTAGTCCCTCCCACAATGATGGGAACAAATATAGGTCAAAAGCTTGATACAAACGATTAGTTTGAACATTAATCTGATTTTTTACACCAGTGAAAATAATAGCGTTCTCAATACCAAGGTCTTTTGCTTTTTGTTTTATATCATCTTCCAGTCTACCATTACCGCAAAGTACAAGTACAGTGTTAGGATTTTTCTTGTGAATAATGCTAAATATATCAAGCAAGAAAGTATGGTTTTTCTGTTGCATAAAACGTCCAACGTGACCAATTACTATTCTATCACCAACACCTAACTCTTCACGCACCTCACGACGAACAGTTTCGTCAAATTTAAAACGCTCAGTTTCAATATTACCTTTAATGAATTTTACTTTACCTTCACTAACAGCTTTTTTACCGAAAGTCCATTCACCGGCAAGTGGTGAGCACATAAACATATCGGTACAATAATTTTTAATAAACATTTTTTCATATAGGAAGAAGAAATATTTTAAATTAATAACAGATTTAGCATTATGGCTGTGTGCTATACGAGTTGGAACACCCATTTGCTTTGCATACTGTAAAGGCCATAGGCATAATTCCTGATGTGCGTGAAAAACCTTATATTCAGGATGTTCCGCAAATACCTGCATACATTCTTTTTTATATTGATTTATATGTAAAGGATTAAACGGACAAGTTCTAAATATTTTTCCGCCATATTCTAAAATTTCTTTATCGTAAACGCCCTCTTGTGGACGATGTACTAGAAAATCGAATAATAATCTTTCTCTGTCAATATGTTTATATACATTCATAACAAGGGTTTCAATTCCACCCGCATCCATTAAAACGATATTATGTAAAACTCTTATAGGCTCCATTAATCTTTCCTCCTGATTATTTCTTTAGCTTATGAATTGTAGGTACAACTATATCGTGAACTATTCCTATAGACCACGCTACAAATCCCTGTGGTAATGTTCTAAACATATTATAAGCCAGTTTTTTTACTGCATTGCGGTCATCTTTCCACAATGGCTGGTCTGCCCATTCAGAACGACCTTTAAACTCAAGATATTTATCAAGCATAGGGTGACGATTATTTTCAATCCAAGGTCTACTACCGTCCATAAAACAGGTAGTAAAATGAACAATACAAGGATTTTTTATTGTTTCTGCCACCTCTTCCTCAGTGTAATACTGGGATACTCTTTTGGCTCTTAGCAAATTCTTATATTTTAGATAAAACACTATAGCATACGCATTGTAGCTTAGTGGTACAACCAATTTTTCCTCGTTAGTTGTACACGCATTTAAAACAGGTTGGTCAACAAAAGAAAGCTGACGGTGATTTTTTATGAAATCCTTAAACTTTTCCTCTAAGCCTTTTTCACGGATTTTAGCAAGATTAAGCATAATGTTACCTGCATTTATGTAGATATCATCTTTATTTAAACCTATTTCAAGCTTATAATTATCACCAATACACTCATAAGAACCAGCAACAATCTTATCGCCCATATCTATATTCCATAAAGGCTCAAGAGAGGACATAATCATAGTATCGCAATCTATATGGATAACCTTTTCAACCCACTCAGGTAAAAGACTAGCATAGAATAGTCTAGCAAAAGTGCTTATATTCCATCTGCCAATATCTATTGATGTGCCTGTTAGCTTTTCTATATCAGCAATAGGAATAAATGTTATACTTCTTCCAAAGCTGTCGCACATTTTTTGGAATTTCTCTTTATTTTCGGCAGTTATGCCATTATCAATCATAAAAATGTTTATCTCGTTGCTATCCTTATTGTTATAAAGCAGTGAGTACATTGACACACCTGCTACCAAAGAATAGCTGTCTGAGCTTGAATAGACTATGTTCATTTATTCCTCCAAAACAAAAAAATATTATATATAAATACCTTTATAACCCCACAATAGGGAGCCACGAAATCGTTGCTCCCTATACTTTTTTAAACCGCCAGAGTCCAAGGAGAAATCTGCTTAGAGTTCTCCAATACTGCCTTGCGTAAGTACTCTTACAAATATTTCTGCTGATATTCTTTGAATGTTTGCAGATTTTTGTCCTTATCAGCAAGAATTAGGTTTTCAATACCACCTATTTCCTCAAAAGGCCATTCAACCGCTATATCTGCATCATTATACATAATACCATCATCATACTCACCATAGAATTTCTCGCCACACTTGTATGATACGATAGATGGTTCTAAAACAAGATAACCATGTGCAAAATGCTCAGGGATATAAAGCTCATTCATATTATCTTCAGATAGATAAAATCCCTGCCATTTTTTAAATGTAGGTGAATCCGGACGAAGGTCGACTATAACATCAAAAACCTTGCCCTTTACACATCTAACTAACTTAGGCTGTTGATGAACACGCTGAAAATGCAAAGCTCTAATAACACCTTTATGCGAAACAGTATAGAAAACCTCCGCAAGGTTGTATTCAAGACCATTTTGTTCAAAAACTTCTTTAGAGTAATCCTTTATAAATGCACCTCTTACATCAGTTGCACAAAAAGGCTTTATTAGATAAGCACCTTCAAAATCGGTTTTGCAAAATTCAAATTTTTGTATCATTTATATACACCTTATTATCATAATTTTGTGTTTGTAATTATAAAAAACATTACAAACAATAATATTTTATCAGTTTAATGTTTTAAGCCATTCCATTGTTAACACAGCACCTTCAGCAAAAGAAAGTGTTGGCTTAAAGTGACAATCTTTTTCAATATCTGATGTATCAAAACACTCAAGAGGAATGTTAACACCAGTGAAAGGTACATCACCAAACAAAGGAGTAGAGTCTGGTGCTAAAGCCTGAAGTAACTCTATGATAAACTCCTTTAGTGGTTTTGCGTTACCACTACCTATTGTATACTCTTTATTCGCCTTACCATACTCGCCAATAGCAACAAATGCCTTTGCAACATCGTCAATATAGATAAAGTCATAATTCTGAGTTGCTGCTGTAAACTGTAATGGCTCGCCTGCAATAATTTTTCTGATTGTAGAGTTAACAAAACGAGGAGAAACTTCTCCAACACCATAAGTATTTGTAATAACAGCCCAACACATATCAATGTTTAAAGCGTTTGCAATAGGCTTACATATTGTTCTTGCATATAGCTTTGCCGCACCATATATGTAACCTAAAGCTGGCTGACTTTCTTGTGCACACACTGCCATATATACTTCTTTTTCCATAATAGAACCAGCATTTACAAACTTTTTACAGTTCATACTGTCTGCTGTTCTAAGTGCTTGTACTGTCCAAAGAGCATTCTTAGTCTGAATATTTTCATCGCATCTTAACACAGATGAAGTACCAACCCAAGCAAAATGATAAAACACATCAATATCTCTATCTGTAATTTTTTCAGGCAAAGTAGTAATACTATCAAGTTCGCAATATACAATAGTAAGATTTTCTAAATCCTTAATGCTGTCAATATTTTCATTTTCATCTTTAACAACAGCATAAACCTGAATACCTCTGCTACATAGCTCTTTGCACACATGAGAGCCTATAAATCCATTTGCACCTGTTACAATAGTCTTTTTCATAATGTACCTCTATTACTTACTAAATACAATTTTCTTTTATATTTTTATTAATTTAACATTAATCTTGCCATAATTTCCAAGGAGCTTGCTTACTACTCCATAGCTTTTCAAGAGTTTCTTTATCACGCAATGTATCCATACACTGCCAAAAATCATCGTGCTTATAGCACATAAGCTGTCTTTCATTTGCAAGCATTTCAAGTGGTTCGTTCTCGAACATTATGGTGTCGTCCTTTACATAATCAAGAACTTTTTTATCCAACACCATAAATCCTGCATTTATCCAGCCACTATCTACAACCTTTTTCTCTCTAAATGCCATAATTTCATCATCTTCAGAAAGGTCAAGAATACCAAAACGACTGTCTGGCTTTACAGCAGTAAGTGTAGCTAATCTTCCGCTTTTCTTATGGAATTCCAGTAGCTTATCAATATCAACATTAGATACACCATCACCATAAGTCATAAAGAATGGCTCGTTGTCATCTAAAAACTCTTTTACTCTTTTTAATCTGCCACCGGTCATAGTATTTAAGCCAGTATCAACAACAGTAACTTTCCACTGTTCTGTACGCTTATTGTGCACTATAATTTGGTTACCCTCTGTAAAATCAAAGGTAATATCAGATGTATGTAAGAAATAGTCTGCAAACCATTCTTTAATAACATTCTGCTTGTAACCCGCACAAATAACAAAATCATTAACTCCATAATGAGAATACAACTTCATAATATGCCACATTATTGGCATACCACCAATTTCTATCATCGGCTTTGGCTTTAAATGTGACTCTTCTGATATTCTGGTTCCGAAACCACCAGCAAGAATTACAGCTTTCATAACACTTCCTCAGCAGTGCGATAATGCCACTGCTCCCCCTTCTGATTAATAATATTAAATTGCTACGTATTTTTTCTTAATAAAATACACTTGCCACACAAACTTATTCGTAAATAAAATCAATACTCTATATATGATAAGCTTAACTATAAAACAACGTTGAACTTACTGTACAGCTCAATTATTTAGCCCCGTCACGCTTAATAACTGAAAGAGCAGTTTTAAATATAATTTTTATGTCCAAACCAAGAGAACGATTTTCTACGTAATAAATCTCCATTTCTTGGCGTTTTTCGTAGGTAATATTGCTTCTTCCATTTGCAGCCCAATATCCTGTTAAACCTGGCTTTATACTAAGTAGCATATCCTTGTATTCACCATAAGTATCTGTTTCTTCTTCTGTTACAGGTCTAGGACCTACAATAGAAATATCACCTGTTAGAATATTTAAAAGCTGTGGAATTTCATCAAGACTTGTTTTTCTTAAAAAATTGCCTACCGGTGTAACTCTAGGGTCGTTTTCTAATTTAAAATTAGCCGCATATTCAGCTTGTTGTTCAGGTGTAAACTGAGCTTTTAGCTCCTCTGCATTTTTCACCATACTTCTGAACTTATGTATATATATATCTTTTCCGTTTTTTCCCACTCTTTTATGAGAAAATATAACGGGTCCCTCACTGGTAACCTTTATTGCTATACTAATAATTAGAAAAAACGGTGAAAATAATACTAATCCAACCACAGAACCAATAATATCAATGGCACGCTTAATAAATTCGTACACTGGCTTTGATTTTATTTGTTTTGCCTCTGTTTTTGAAGTAAGATTACCCAATGTTATGCCTCCTCATATTTGTCTTGGTTATGTGCTTAAATTTACAAAGGTATATTAATATTTACAAACATATCTAAATAAGCACACAATTCTTCGCTTATATTTTATCATATAATAAATCAAATTGCTATATGTATTTATCAAAAATCCAACAAACCCCTATGTAGAAAATTTACGATTTTAGAAAAAATAATCTCGCATATTGCACAAAGCTTTAATTTGTTTTTTCTCTACTCTCTTAGTATATCTTAATTACCAATAACTAAAAACTTATTATTCAAAACAACATAAAAAAGCTTCTGCTACCCAAACATAGCTTGAGTAGCAGAAGCAATTAATTATTTGAAATAACTATAGGCTAAACTAAAATGTAATTAAGCCATTTCGATAGTAATTTCGTTTGTTGTTTTGTTAAATGAGAATGTGTATGTACCACCAGAAGCTACTAGTGTTAGTGGTGCTGAGTAGTTACCATAAAGCTTCTTTGTACCATTATCTGTAATCTTTAAACCTACAGTTACAGCCTGACCATAATTGTAAACCTTGAATGAATATGTACCCTCTTCTAGTGTAGCTGTAGCTGTAGCTATATCATTGCTACCGCCGTTATCATCAAGAACAAAGTTAATATCACCTGAAACGTGAACATCGTCAAGCTTCTCGTCCTTTACAGGAGAATGCTTAATTGTTAGTCTGTTTGTAGCTGTATTTAGTGTAAATGTGTAGTTACCACCTGTTGCAATTAGTGTTACATTTGCTGAGAACTTACTGCTAAATGACAATGAACCTGTTGTGAAGTCATTTACAGTCTTTTTGTAACCAAATTTAACTGCATCAATTGATAGCTTAAACTCGTATGTACCAGCATCTAGATATGTTGTACCAATAGCAAGTGTTTTACCCTCTACTGGTGAAAGAATTGTGTTAACATCACCAATTAGATACTGCTTTGGTAGCTTGCTGTCGTACTTAATTACAAGAGCATTAGTTGCAACATCTACCTGGAATGTATATGTACCACCTGTTGCATTAAGTGTAACATAGCTTGAGAATGTTTTCTTAAATGTTAAACCATTTGAAGAGTTGTTTACAGTCTTTTTATAACCTAGTAGTGTACCATGGTCGTTTAGCTTAATATTATATGTACCAGGCTGTAGTGCAATTGTACCTCTTACTCTACC
>JAXJTR010000054.1:0-15340 GCA_036309465.1 Acutalibacteraceae bacterium | reverse complement strand
GGATTGGAAGCTACAGCGAATACTTTACAGACCTTGACCCTTGGTTTGTAGAAAATTATGGTGAAGAATTTATAAAGTGCCGTAACAGTATTAGCTCACTTCTACAGGAAGAAAGCTCACTAATGGAAATTGTAAAGCTTATTGGTGCAGATGTATTGCCGGACGACCAAAAGCTTGTTATAGAAATTGCCAAGGTAATAAGAGTAGGTTACCTACAGCAAAATGCTTTCCATTCAGATGATACTTATGTATCTATTGAAAAACAGCTATTAATGATGAAAACAATTCTTCATCTATATAATCGCAGTAAACACCTTGTATCTGCAAATATACCAATTAACAGAGTAATTGAACAAGGCTTGTTTGATAAGCTGTTAAAAATGAAGTATGACATTCCAAACAAAAAGCTTGAAATGTTTGATGATTACATTAATGAGATAGATGAGAAAATTTCAGCTATCGCAGCAATGCAAGGATAATTTCGTTGAAAGAAGGTAACACCAATGATTATAGATTATGTGGGCGTTAAAGAAATAAACGGTTCACTGATAGTTATAGACGGAGTAAAGGACGCTTTCTTCGATGAGGTTGTGGACATTCGTTTAGATAACGGTACTTCTCGACAGGGAAGAATAGTTGCTATAGAGGGCGAAAGAGTTGTAGTACAGGTGTTTCAGGGCACTCGTTCTATTTCTCTTACAAATACAAGAACAAGACTTACAGGTCACCCAATGGAGGTTTCTCTATCTCCTGAGGTTGTTGGCAGAGTGTTTAACGGTGCTGGAAAGCCAATAGATGGCTTGGGCGAAGTTTTCCCTGAAAAACGCTACGATATAAACGGTTCTCCAATTAATCCTGTATCAAGAGTATATCCTCAAAACTATATAAATACAGGTATTTCTACTATTGATACACTTATGACACTTATTCGTGGTCAGAAGCTACCTATATTTTCAGGTTCAGGTATGAGCCATAACGAGCTTGCAGTACAGATTGTTCGTCAGGCTAAAATTGCCGACGAAGCAGGGCAGGGCTTTGTTATAGTATTTGCTGCTATGGGTGTAAAAAATGATGTAGCCGATTACTTTAAAAAGAGCTTTGAAAAATCAGGCGTATTACAAAGAGTTGTAATGTACTTAAATTTGGCAAACGACCCTATTATCGAGCGTATTCTTACACCAAGATGTGCTTTGGCTACTGCTGAATATCTTGCTTTCGAGCAGAACAAGCACGTACTTGTTATTATGACAGATATGACATCTTATGCAGAGGCGTTGCGTGAATTTAGCACATCTAAGGGTGAAATCCCAGGTAGAAAGGGCTTCCCAGGTTACTTGTATTCTGACTTTGCTTCAATGTACGAGCGTGCAGGTATGGTAAAGGGTAAAACAGGCTCTGTTACACAGATTCCAATACTTACAATGCCAAATGACGATATCACTCATCCTATTCCTGACCTTACAGGATATATTACAGAAGGACAGATAGTTCTTGACAGAAGCCTACAGGCACAGGGTATTTACCCACCTGTTTCAGTTTTACCATCTCTTTCTCGTTTGATGAAAGACGGTATAGGCGAGGGCTTTACAAGAAAAGACCATCAATCACTTGCCAACCAGCTTTTTGCATCTTATGCAAGAGTAATGGAAGCTCGTTCTCTTTCATCTGTAATTGGTGAAGAGGAGTTATCAGCAGTTGATAAAAGATATATGAAATTTGGCAAAATGTTTGAAGACAAATTTGTAAATCAAGGTTCTTTAGATAATAGAACTATCGAACAAAGTCTAGACTTAGGTTGGGAGTTGCTTTCTTATCTACCTAAGAACGAGCTTGACCGAGTTGACGACGAAACTCTTAATGCACACTATATAGAAAATATTGAAGAAAAGCAACAGCAACAGGAAAACCTGTTATAATTGATAAATGCTATTTGTAAAGGGTAGGTGATAGGTAATGATGAACTCCACAGCAGCCACAAAGGGTAATCTTATAAATACTAAAAAATCTTTGGCACTTGCCAAGGTTGGTTATGACCTTATGGATAAAAAAAGAAATATTCTAATAAGAGAAATGATGACCCTTATCGACAAGGCTAACGAGATTCAAGGTAAGATAGATGATAAATACAGCGAGGCTTACCAGTGCCTACAATCAGCAAATATAACTACTGGCTTTAACAGTGCAAGAGCAAATGCTATACCTGTAGAAAATTCATTACACCTAAGCTATAGAAGTGTAATGGGCGTTGAAATTCCTATTGTTACAATAGATTGTGATGATAGTAAAATTTCATTAGATTACGGAATGTATACAACTCCAAATGTTCTTGATGATGCAAGATTAAAATTTGTGCAGGTTAAGAAAATGACTGCACAGCTTGCAGAAATTGAAAACAGCGTATATAGATTGGCTGTTGCGATTAAAAAAACACAAAAGCGAGCAAATGCGTTAAAAAATATAATGATACCTAGCTTTGAAGCAAGTGTTAAATTTATCTCCGACTCCTTAGACGAAATGGAGAGAGAAGAGTTTTCAAGAATGAAAGTAATTAAAACTCAAAAGCAAAATCAAGAACTGCTTAAAAAACGCTTAGAAGCTATGGAATAATACTTTTTCAAAATATCGAAATACTTTTGTTTTGTATAAAAAAGCACTCTATCTTTTTTGATAGGGTGCTTTTTGTATATGACATTAATTATGCAAAACACCACTCGCATAGCGAGTGGTGCAACAATCAATTCAAAATAGCCAGTGATTATTGTAAAATAATTATTAGAAATTATTTCTCTTTTACTTCTACACTGTCTTTTTTAGCTTTTTTGTTATCCTTTGTTTCAGGTTGCTGTTTCTCTGTTACTATTGTAGAAATAGCCCATTTCTTAAAGTGAATTCTTGTTCTGTCTGGACCAGTTTCTAAAATAAATGAGTCATCATCTTTAATGCTTACAACTCTACCCATAATACCGCCAATAGTAATAAGCTCGTCACCGATTTCAAGGTTGTTTCTTAGCTCTTCTTCTTGCTTTTTCTTCTTTGAGTTTGGTCTAATCATAAAGAAGTATAAACCTGCAAATAGTAGAGCATATACAATTATAATAGGTCCAAAAGATGATAAATCACCGCTTTGTCCGTTTGCACCTGCACCTGTGGCACCTGTAGTAGAGCACGCAGACATACCCAATGTAGCAAGTAAGCCTGTTGCTAATAATAATGCTTTTTTCATTTCGCTCGTTCCTTTCAAATTCAATAGTTTTAATACAAAACAATATATCTATTATAACATATTTTGGTATCTATTCAAGTGTTATTTTAACAATGTATTATATTCTTTTTCCTAAAATTTCTTTATACTTATTATAAAATTCAGTGTATGTTCCGTTGTCTAGTGCTTCTCTTATTTTTTCCATAAGATTATTATAGAAATAAAGATTATGCAATACAGCCAAACGCATACCAAGCATTTCTCCGCTTTTAAATAAATGTCTAAGATATGCCCTGTCAAAATTCTGACATACTGGGCAGTCGCATTCTTCGTCAATAGGGGAGGTATCAAGTGCATATTTTGCATTAAATATATTGCGTATTCCTTGCCAAGTAAATAAATGTGCGTGTCTAGCGTTACGACTCGGCATAACGCAGTCGAACATATCAACACCTCTGTATACAGCCTCTAAAATATTTACAGGAGTACCAACGCCCATTAAATATCTTGGCTTGTCCTGTGGCATATACTCTTGTACACAATCTATTATGTGGTACATAACCTCAGCTGGCTCACCTACAGCCAAACCACCAATGGCATATCCAGGTAAATCAAGCTCACTGATTTCTTTCATATGCTCAATTCTTAAATCGTCATAGGTAGCACCCTGATTAATACCAAATAAAAGCTGATTAGGATTAAGTGTATCCTCAAGACTGTTAAGTCGTTCCATTTCTGTTTTACAACGCTGTAACCACCTTGTAGTACGAGCAACCGAATTTTTAGCATAGTTGTATTCAGCAGGATTTTCCATACATTCATCAAAAGCCATAGCAATAGTTGAACCTAAATTAGATTGTATCTGCATACTTTCCTCAGGTCCCATAAAAATCTTATGACCGTCTATGTGAGAAGAAAAGTAAACACCCTCTTCTTTAATGCTTCTAAGCTGTGAAAGTGAAAAAACCTGAAACCCACCACTATCTGTAAGTATTGGGCCATTCCACCTTGTAAACTTATGCAAACCACCTAATTGTTTTACAGCAGTATCGGTTGGTCTTAAATGTAAATGATAGGTATTACATAACTGAATTTGGCACTTAATATTTTTTAGGTCTAAAGCACTAACAGCACCCTTAATAGCACCACAGGTAGCAACATTCATAAATACAGGTGTTTGAACTGTACCATGAACAGTTTTAAGCTCACCACGTCTTGCGTTACCCTCTTTTTTTATTACCTTAAACATAGGGATACGCTCCTTTCTTAATGGTTATTTTAGTTGTTATTTAAAAAGTAATTTATATTAGGTTAGCAGATGAATTTTCTATTATGTTAGGAAGCAGAGAATATATATTGCAATTACATAGATTGTCGAAATATTTTTTTGCTTTAATAAAGGCTTTCCATTTTTCTAGTGTGTATTCAGAAAGTCCATTCCTAAGTGCTACATCAACAAAACGCTTTTCCATAATACAAGCACCATTTGGCAAAGATATAGCATCGCAGAGTTGTATAAGAATATCATAACTATCATATTCAATTTTGTTAATATAACTTTTCAAAAACTCCATTTGCTCAGGTGAACAGTCATATTTTCCTGAATAAGTATTTACATTTTTTGAAGGGAATGAGTGTGTAAGACAAATACGTGCAATAGCTGGTTCATTTATGCTCATCATATAATTATAGCCATCAAAAATGTGCATTATGCCAGTTACTCCTGCTCTTCGTCCGATGTCGTGAAGCAATCCCAGTATATATGCTTTTTCACTATCCATACCTTTTACATTTTCAGCAATAATTTGTGCATTTTTTGCAACTGATACACTATGGTTACCCCATAATCCTGGATTAAGCCCAACAGCTACCTGTAATTCTTTTTCAGCTTCTGCTAATGCTAACATAATAATTCACCTACTATATTGAATAACTTAGCATTAATCTATATTACAATAGGATTTAATACTAAATACTGAAAATAAGAAACCTCTTATTAAAATATTGCCATTGCATCGCCAAAAGAGAAAAATCTATATTTTTCATCAACAGCTGTTTTATAGCTATTCATTATAGTGTCAAAATCAGCAAAGGCAGATACAAGCATTATCAGTGTACTTTCAGGTAAGTGGAAATTTGTAATAAGTCCGTCCAATACCTTAAATTCATAGCCTGGATAGATAAAAATATCTGTAAATCCCTCGCAGGGAATAACCTGTCCATTATGTTCAGTTGCTACCGATTCAAGTGTTCTACAGCTTGTTGTACCAACTGCAATTACTCTGCCACCCTTAGATTTAGTTTGAGAAATAAGCTTTGCAGTTTCTTCTGGTACTTCATAATGTTCAGAGTGCATTTTGTGATTTGTTACATCATCAACCTTTACAGGTCTAAATGTTCCCAATCCTACATGTAGGGTAACATAACCAATATTTACACCTTTATTTTTTATTTTCTCCAATAACTCAGGTGTAAAATGAAGTCCTGCTGTTGGGGCAGCAGCCGAGCCTAGCTCTTTGCTATATACAGTTTGGTAACGCTCTTTATCTTCCAACTTAGCAGTTATGTAAGGTGGTAATGGCATTTGACCAACTCTGTCTAAAGCAGAAAAGAAATTGTCCTCACAGAAAAATTCAACAATTCTGTTACCGTTTTCCAACACCTCTAAAACCTTACAGGTCATTATATCACCAAAGGAAAATTCTGCACCCTCACGAGCCTTTTTTCCAGGCTTAGCTAAACATTCCCATACATTGGTGCGTACCTGTGTTAAAAGCAGAAATTCTACTCTTGCACCAGTTGAGCGTGTTCCGTATATTCTTGCAGGTAAAACTCTTGAGTTATTTGCAATCAAGCAGTCGCCCTCTTGTAAATAATCTATAATATCATAAAAATGCTTATGCTCTAGGGATTTTTCATTTCTATTTATAACCATAAGCCTAGAGGAATCTCGTGGCTCTACAGGGGTTTGTGCTATAAGCTCCTGTGGTAGGTCATAGTAAAAATCACTGGTTTTCATAATACTCTCCTTTCAAAGGGTATTTTATATTTTCTCAAGCTTTGCATAATTAGCCATTAGCTTTTTAGTGCCAACCTTATCAAAGGCAATTTCAAGCATAGTGTCGTTAGCCATTGGCTCGGCTGTTACAATCATACCTTTGCCAAAAACCTTATGCAATACTTGGTCTCCTGTTTTAAAGTTAGTAGCAGGCTTTGACTCTGTTTTCTTAGTTGCACCATAAGGTGAAGTAGGGGAGTAGGTTCTGTTTGCAAAGCTGTTAGCCTGTGCAAAGGTGTTGCTTAAAAATCCGCTGTTGCCTGCACTGGCTGGTCTTCCACCATTAAAAGGCATACCGCCTATGCGTGTAGGTGTGGTAAAGCTTCTTGTAACAACATTAGATGTAATTTCAGCAAGCTCTTTAGGAATTTCATTTATAAAGCGAGATAACATATTACGACTGGTAGAGCCATACATCATTCTCTCGTTAGCGTGTACAATATACAATTTTTCTTTTGCTCGTGTTATTCCAACATAAGCAAGTCTGCGTTCCTCTTGTAGCTCAATAGGATTCATAATAGATTGCATACCTGGGAAAATACCGTCTTCAGCACCAGGGATAAACACAACAGGAAATTCCAGACCCTTTGCAGAGTGTAGTGTCATAAGTACAACCGAGTCAGATTCTGTATCATAATTATCAATGTCAGACAATAGGGCAATATCCTCCAAAAATCCTGATAAACTTGCCTCGTCACCGTTATCCTCTTCATATTGTCTTATATTTGTCATAAGCTCGTTAATATTTTCAATACGAGTGTCGGCATCTTCTTTTTCTTTTTTCAGCATTTCTATATAATCTGTTTTTTGTAATATTTGATGATATAGCTGACAAATAGAGGTATCCTCATCATTTGCAAACTCTATAAACTCATCAAGTAAATTAACAAATCCTTTTAGCTTAGTTGCTGAACGCTTTAATGGTTCGTATTCCTCTGCGTGGCTTATAACATAATACATACTTTCGCCAATAACGGTAGAAATTTCTGCGATTTTATCAACTGTAGATGCACCAATTGCACGCTTTGGTTTATTTATAATTCTTTTAAGTCTTACATTGTCAGATGGATTACTTATAACCTGTAGATATGATGTCATATCCTTAATTTCCTCACGGTCATAGAATCTATGACCACCAATAAGTCTGTGAGGAATACCACTTCGTGTTAAATGCTGTTCTATAATATTTGATTGTGCATTTGTACGATATAAAACAGCAAAGTCAGAGAATTTTCTATTGTTTGCAACCTGCTCCAATATAGTATCGGCAATATACTTAGCTTCATCTCGTTCAGAAATTGCAGTGTGGATAACAATTTTGTCACCAACAGGATTTTTTGTCCACAACGATTTACCTTTTCGTTCCTCATTATGAGAAATAACCCCATTAGCTGCATTAAGTATAGTTTGTGTACTACGATAATTTTGCTCAAGCTTTATAACCTTACCGTCAGGATAGTTTTCTTCAAAGCTTAGAATATTTTCAATGGTAGCACCACGGAATTTGTAAATACTTTGGTCATCATCACCAACTACGCAAATATTTCTGTATTTTTCTGCAAGCATACTAATAAGTCTATATTGAGCCATATTAGTATCTTGATACTCGTCAACCATAATATATTTAAAGAGATTTTGATAATACTGTAAAACATCATCGTTTTCTTGAAATAGCCTTACAGTGTTATAAATAAGGTCATCAAAATCCATTGCATCAGCAGTTTTTAAACGCTCTGCATATATTGCGTATGCCTTTGCAATAGAAATTCTTCTGCTATCGTTAAATACTTCCTTTGCGTATTCTTCAGGACCTTTAAGCTGGTCTTTTGCTCGTGATATTTCAGTTAAAACTGTTCTGTGTGGTAATACCTTTTCGTCAATATTTAGAGATTTTAAAATATCTTTCATTTGGCGTCGTTGGTCATCTGTGTCATAAACAGTAAATTTATTGGAATAACCAAGTCTGTCGCCATATCGTCTTAAAATTCTTGCACAGGTTGAGTGAAAGGTAGAAGCCCATATATCGCTGGCGTCTGGCACTCTTGCAATAATTCTTTCTTTTAGCTCACCTGCAGCTTTATTTGTAAATGTAATAGCAAGAATTTGCCAAGGCTTTGCAGGATAAACAGATAACTTCTTTTTAATCTCCTGTGGTACTTCACTTTTATTGTTAACAGCTTTTTCTACTATATTAATTTCATCGTCTGTAAGTGTTTCAGAAAAATAGGTGCTGTTGTAAGCGTTGCCCCAGCTTATTAAATTTGCAATTCTATTTACCAAAACTGTGGTTTTACCACTGCCTGCACCTGCTAGAATAAGTACAGGACCATTAGTTGTAAAAACAGCTTCTTGCTGTTTATCATTCATTCTGGAAAATTCATTTTCCATTAGTTCATTACGCAAGGCACATAATTTTGTTGTATTCATTCATTATTTCCTTTCATAAAAAGATAACCGTTAATCATTGTTAACGGTTATCGCTGTTTTGTGTGTTTTAAATTAGCTATTAAAAAGTTTTATCCTTTACTAAATCACGACTTGCATCAAACAATGTTGTATCTACTTCATAAGTAGGAACAAAGCAGTAATTTAAAAGGTACATCTTTACATTTTCAGTTTTTGACATATTATATGCAAAATAGGCTGTAAGATAATATTCACCTGATTTAATATCGCCACTTTCAGATTGAATATTAGCAACAAAAATAGCAACAGTTTGATTTTCGTTATATTGATCAGCACTTGACTCAGAAATATCTATAGATGTAATTTTATTACCCTTTGCGTTTAAATCCTCCTTAACCCATTCAGGAAAATCAGTATAAACCATAGAGTTTCTAACGTTATTTAAGGTGTTTCCGTCTGACACACACTCCAAATTAAGCCCCTTAAAATCAAGGCTTGGTGTATAATAATTCTCCTCAAGTTTACTATTACAGCCACTACAGCATATAGCAACCAAAGTAATAATAATAGCAGTTAAAAAACTAACAATCTTTTTCATTTTTTTCCTTACCCCAATATCATAAAATTAACATAAATTATTGCTCATCATTAAGAAAGGTATCAACAATAAATCTTGGTCTTTGTTTTGTTTCAAGATAAACCTTTCCTAAGTATTCACCAATAATACCTATAGCAAACAGCTGTAAACCACCTAGTGCCCAAATTGATACAAAGGTACTTGTCCAACCAGATACGGTAAAGCCAAACCAGTGTGAGAACAGTGAATAAATACCAAAAAGAATGGCTAAAATGAATATAACAATTCCCAGCCACATAATCATTCTAATAGGCTTTACACTAAGAGAGGTTATGCCCTCCCACGCAAGTGCCAACATTTTTCTAAGTGGATATTTACTCTCGCCAGCCAAACGCTCGCTTCTGTCATATTCCACAATGTCGCTTTTAAAGCCAACCATAGGCACCATACCACACAAAAACAGATTAACCTCTTTAAAATCAGCAAAAGCATCTAATGCACGCTTGCTCATTAAACGAAAATCGGCATGGTTAAATATAATTTCTCCACCCATTGATTGAAGAATTTTATAAAATCCCTCTGCTGTAAATCGTTTAAAAAAGGTGTCTGTATCACGCTTTTTACGTACACCATAAACTATATCACAGCCTTGCTCATACTTATCAAGCATTTTGTCTATGGCATCAATATCGTCTTGTAGGTCAGCGTCTATAGATATAACAACATCTGCATAATCCTTTAAGGTTACAAGACCACCATAAAGCGTATTTTGATGACCTCTATTTCTGCTCATCTTCAAGCCAGAAATAAACGGATTAGCCTTATGTAGTTCTGTAATAAGTTCCCAAGTTTTATCCTTTGAGCCGTCATCTATATATACTATGCGACTTTTATCCGAAATTTTACCATCTTTCATTAGTTGTTTGAATTTTTTTAAAAGCTTAATAGTTGTGTCCTGTAAAACTTCTTGCTCATTATAGCAAGGAATAGCCATATATAGTGTAGTCATAATATACCCCTCCATTTTCTTTTAGTATATCATTTTTTGTCGAATACTTCAACTACACTTTATATGAAAAATTAAATTTTGGAACAATTTATAGAAAATATAAAAATTAATATTGCAAACATATAATATAGGAGTTAAAATATAATTAGTTAGGTAATTTTTGGAGGTTATATATAAATGGAATTGCATAGAAAAATAAAATCTTTTTTTCTGCCTACAGCAGTAGTATTATCCTTTAGCCTTTTGCTATTCGGATGCGGTGACGATAATACTCAAACTGAAAATAATATCTCACCTACAGAGGGTAAAACTTCAATAGCTACTGATGTTGCAACAGAAAAAATAACAGAGAATATTAATCCTACAATGGAAGAAGAAATAACATCTTTAACTACTGAAGAGGTAGCTCCAACAGAAGTACAAACAATGAGGATAGAAATATCTACAGAGGTTCTTGAAAATAAGTATGCTACAGAAAAAATAACAGCACCTACCGAAAAACCAACAGAACAGCCTACAAATCCTCAGGCTTTATTTAATAGATTAATTAAAAAAAGTGGTTGCCCTATAGAGAGAATAAATTCTCAAAATACAAAACAGCTTATTATTGTAGATGCTTATGGTACAGAAGCTGATGTTTATATGTTTGAGAAAAACAACGAAAATATATGGGCAGATATGGAAATGAAATGTTCAGGCTATGTAGGTTCAAACGGAGTAGACCAAAAACAAATGGAGGGTGACAAAATCACTCCACAAGGTCTATACTCTATTGGCGATGCTTTTTATATAAATAGTCAGCCATCAACATGGCTTAATACCTTTAGAATAACAAACGACACCTACTGGGTAGATGACCCAAACTCTGCTTTTTACAATAAAAAGGTAGAAGGTGTACAAAACAAAGATTGGAACAGTGCCGAACATATGATAGATTACTATAATAGCTACAAGTATGGTTGTGTTATTAATTATAATACAGAGCCTATTGAATCGGGCAAAGGTTCTGCAATATTTATGCACTGTGGAAGTGATGCAACCTCAGGTTGTATAGCAGTGTCAGAAGCAGATATGCTTCGCTATTTAAAGGTTCTTAACACTGCTAAAAATCCATATATTTTAATTTTTTAACTATAGCTAAAAGTCTAAAAGTCTAAAAGTTTAAAAGTCAAACAGCCGATTAACTGCAATCAAATGCAATTAATCGGCTTATTTTTTATAATATATAAATTTTAATACTTTTAATCAGCATTATTTGTGATACAAACGCTTATGCTCATAACGTGGCTCACAGCTTACATTTATCCCTAAACGACGTAAGTTTCGCTCGTCCTCGTCACTTAAAATAACAGTAAAGTGAGCATCACTACCCTTTAAATTTTCAAGCTGTTTAATAGCAGAAGCCGCAACAGGGTCATTTAAAGCTGAAATTGTAAGTGCAAGTAAAACTTCATCTGTATGAAGTCGTGGGTTTTTGTGCTTGAGATACTGTGTTTTTAAATCGCAAATTGGCTCTAGAACATTAGCTGAAATTAAATCAAGATTGTCATCAATGTTACCTAAAGCTTTTAATGAGTTTAGCAATAAGGCAGAAGCCGCACCCAATGTGTCTGATGTTTTTCCTGTGATAACCTTTCCATTTGGTAACACAATAGCACCGGCAGGTGCACCTGTGGTTTCAGCTTTTAATAAAGATGCTGAAACAGCAGGGAATATATCTGTAGTAATTTTTGCCTTATTCATAAGAATTTCAAGCTTAGTAATTTCATTTTCGTTATCACTTTTGCCACGATAACGCTTTACACAGGCGGCATAATAACGGCGTAGAATTTCCATTTTAGATGCAACACGACAAGCCTCGTCATCTATAATACAATTACCAGCCATATTAACGCCCATATCTGTAGGGGAGCTATATGGAGAATTACCCTGTAGGCGTTCAAAAATAGTATTAAGCACAGGGAAGATTTCAACATCTCGGTTGTAATTTACCGCTGTTTCACCGTAGGCCTCCAAATGGAATGGGTCTATCATATTAACATCGTTCAAATCTGCTGTAGCTGCTTCATAAGCTAGGTTAACAGGGTGCTTTAAAGGTAAATTCCAAACAGGGAAAGTTTCAAATTTAGCATAACCTGATGCAATACCTCTTTTGTGGTCGTGATAAAGTTGGCTCAAACAAGTTGCCATTTTACCACTACCCGGACCTGGTGCTGTTACTACAATTAAAGAATGACGAGTTTCTATATACTCATTTTTGCCCAATCCATCTTCGCTTACAATACGAGAAATATCAGATGGATACCCTGGAATAGGGTAATGACGATAACAACGCACGCCTAAAGATGTTAATTGCTTTAAGAAAGCATTAGCAGAAGGCTGATTGTTATATCTTGTAAGAACAACACTGCCTACATAGATTCCCATTTCTCTAAATGTATCAATTAATCGTAAAACATCATCATCATAAGTAATACCTAAATCTCCACGAACCTTGTTTGATTCTATATCAGAAGCATTTATAGTAATTACAACCTCAACATCTTCTTTTAGCTGTTGTAGCATTTTAATCTTACTGTCAGGTGCAAAACCGGGCAATACTCGTGATGCATGGTAATCGTCAAAAAGCTTGCCGCCAAATTCAAGGTATAGCTTACCACCAAACTGTTCTATGCGTTTACGAATTTGCTCTGACTGCATAACTAAATATTTCTGATTATCAAAACCGATATTTTTCATTGTCTTTCCTCCTGACTCGTTATTTAAATAGTATAACACAATTTAGGAGGAAATAAAAGTGAAATGTTATAAAATATGTTCATTTATCTGTATATGTTAAATAAAATGTAAGGCAAAAGGCTTTTAAAAGGGAATTTTTTAGGTGTTTTTGTAGTGTGATATTTTTATATTTAGTAGTTACTGCTATTTTTAATGTAAAGTATTATTAAGTTTTTATGAATTTTACAAAAAGCCTTTTATTCTGTAAAATATTGTGATATAATCATTGCAGTAAATTTTATATAAGGATGTGACTGTTTTGGAAGTTATTGCAAAGGTTTTTGCAGAACAGTGGATTTTTATGTTGTTGGCAGTTGCTGTTGTGGCACTTACTTTTTTTGTTAAAAAGAAAGCGACAGATTATTATCAAGCATACCTTAGAGGCGGATTAGTTTTAATGGTAGTTGCCATGGTTATTATGGCATTGTTGTTCCATTTACCGGATTTATTTTTGCTTATACCAATTATTATTATGTGTTGCGAATTGTTTGGATACAATGTTACAGGCAAAATCGTAGGTGTTTTGTTTGTTGACTTTATTCTTATTCAGTTTGATTATAGATTAGTTACTAATGAAACAGCAATGACAGTTATTTTCTATGCTTTACAAATTGCATCTGCTATTTGCATTGGTATTATTATGGATAAATATATGCGTGAAGTTGCAGCAAGCAATAAAAATGGCAAAGAAATTCCAAACAATGATGAGCAAAAAAATGATACAGATGATAATATAGATGTTGCATCTTTGTTTGATATCTCAAAAGATAATTCGTCTAATTTCAATAGCGATGATTTAGATGATACAATAGAGAAGATTATGAACAGTATTGAAGAATAAAAAGTAAAAATACAACTTAATTTAATAATAGTTTCTAAAGAGTGCACTATAGCTTGCACTCTTTATTTTTTGCAGTTAACAGCCATTATTTACAGTAATAAATAATCCACTTATTACATAAGATTGTACAAGATGATATTATAGATAAAGGTAGGTTGTTTATGAAAAAGCTAACTAGCATTATATTGTCAATATCTTTGTGCTTTTCTTTTGTTCTTTGTGGCGAAATAAAGGTTTCAGCAACATCTTTAGATAAAATTACAGCACCGTCAGCTGTGCTTATAGAGGGCGAAACAGGTAAGGTGTTATACGAAAAGGATATGAATAATATTCGTGCTTGTGCTTCAATAACAAAGGTTATGACTATGATATTAGTTATGGAAGCCCTTGACCAAGGAAAAATTAAAATGGAAGACGATGTGTGTGTATCAGCACATTCAGCATCAATGGGTGGTTCTGATATTTGGCTGGAAGAAGGAGAAATTATGACTGTACACGACCTTATAAAAGCCACCGTAGTAGCTAGTGCAAACGATGCAGCAGTGGCATTAGCAGAGGAAATTTGTGGCAGTGAGGATACGTTTGTTGAAAAAATGAACGAAAAAGCCAAACAATTAGGTATGAAAAATACAACCTTTAAAAATTGCAATGGCTTAGACGAAGAGGGACATTTAACATCTGCTTATGATGTAGCGTTAATGTCAAAAGAGTTAATAAAACATAAGGAAATTTTTGAATTTACATCTATTTGGATGGACGAATTGCGAGGGGGAAAAACTCAAATAGTAAATACCAATAAGCTTTTAAAAACCTACAAGGGTATAACAGGCTTAAAAACCGGAACAACCTCACAAGCCGGTGCTTGCATAACAGCAACAGCAACTCGTGACGGACTAACTTTAATAGCTGTTGTTTTAGGCAGTGCAACAGGCAAAGAGCGTTTTAAAGACGCTGCCGCTTTATTAGATTATGGCTTTGCAAACTACTCTGTATATACTCCTAAATATACAGAAGAAATACCACTTGTAACAGTAACAAATGGTATGCAATCTACTTTAAAGGCAACAGCTAATATATCAGGTAGTATAGTTATTGAAAAAGGGAAGAGTAAGGAGATTACCTGTAAGCTGAATTTAAAACCAGAGGTAGAGGCTCCTGTAAACAAAGGGGATAAACTAGGTACACTTACCTTTTATATAGGCAAAGAAAAGCTACGAGAGTACCCTGTAATAGCAAGCCATATAGTAGACAAAATGGATTTATCATCTGTACTTGCTTTGTTGTTTAGATTTTTTGTACAGGTGTAAAAAAATTACATATCTAACTATATTAAATTCGAACTATATTAAATCAAAAAAATTCCAATTTATTGAGCTACTCATAAACTAAGTCAAGACCACTTACCACTTTGGTAGGTGGTCTTTTTGAGAAAATTAGTAGTAATGCAGGTTTTTATATGTTACAATATC
>JAXJTR010000053.1:0-33599 GCA_036309465.1 Acutalibacteraceae bacterium | reverse complement strand
ATACAACCTTACCTGTTTTTGAGTTCCAGTATGGAGTATAGCTCTTGTTGTCGATTGTCTTAGACTCGAAAGCAGACTTAATGCTCTTAGCGTCTGCTACATCCTTAACAGTTGGAGGATTACCGTTCTTAATCTTTGCGTATGTATCAGCGTTCTTAGCTGTGAAATCAGCCTGTGCTTCCTTAATAGCTAGCTCGATTGACTGAGCGTCTGTCTTAGCACTGTTTCTAGAAGCTGTGTTGATGATTGATGTTACAACTGGAATAGCGATAGCAGCTAGGATAGCTAGGATAGCGATAACTACTACAAGCTCAACAAGTGTAAAACCTTTTTTGCTGTTCTTAATTTGTGTGTTCATTTTTACATTCTCCTTTTAATAAATAAATATAAATAACATTGTGGGGTATTATGTTTGTAAAAGCCTTTTCCGCGAAACCTTTACAAGCACTTCCCCTAACACAATGTATTTTACCACAATTTAGTTATATTTGTAAATTCACAATCTGTTAAAAATATCACTGAATTTTATGTGCATTTCGCACAATACTTTAGACATATTACAGCAAAAGATATAAAAAAATATTACATTTCTGCTAATTGCCATTATTTATTAGTTAGTTTTCAAAAAATATTTAACAATTTGCATATTAGCAACAAAATTATAATCCAGTGTGGTTACAAATATATTTTTACTGTTTTTTCTTTCTTATAAATGAACCTGCAGGGATTTCTCTACTACAAGGCATTGTAAGCTTTTCCATAGGGTGTGGTGCACTTTCTACCTGTTGACCTAAATGGTTATAAATTGCCTCTACATTAATGGTAAATGAATCTCCCATTGGTGGTAAAACATCAAGAGTATCACCTACTAAAAATTTATTCTTCTGAGTAAGAAAGGCAGTACCGTCTTTATAGCTGTCGCAAATTGCAACAACGTCATATTCTCTTATATATCCACCATTTGAATGAACTTGTCCCGGTTCGTTACCTAGGAAAAAGCCTGTACTATATTCACGGTGGCTAATTTTATTCATTTCATCTTTTATCCACTGTGGCAAAGCATATTCCTTACCTAGTTTGTAATACAAATCTACTGCATTACGATAAGCATAGGTTGTAACAGCTGTGTAATATGCTGACTTTGCTCTGCCCTCTATTTTAAGACTTGTTATTCCGCTTTCTATTAACTGTGGAATATAATCTATCATACACATATCCCTTGAGTTATATAGAAAAGTTCCGCTTTCGTTCTCTTCTATAGGGAAATACTGTCCTTCTCTGTTTTGCTCATACAAATGATATTTCCACCTGCAAGGTTGAGCACAATCGCCACGATTAGCATCTCTACCTGTCATATACGCAGAGATAAGGCACCTACCACTAAAAGACACACACATAGCACCTTGCACAAAGCACTCTATCTCTAATTCTTTTGGAACCTTAGCACGAATATCTGCAATATCATCAAAAGATAGTTCTCTTGCCAACACTACTCGTGAAGCACCCATATTATATAATGTATTTGCTGTATGATAATTCATTATGCCGGTTTGAGTAGATATATGCACATCACAATTTGGAGCATATTTTTTAGCTAAACCCATTACACCTATATCAGCAACAATTACAGCATCTACACCGGCATCGTTAAGCTGTTCAAAATGCTGTGGTAGCCTTGCTATCTCGTTGTTATCAGGCACAGTGTTACAGGTTACATAAAGTTTACTACCCACTGCGTGTGCTTTATTAACTGACTCTTTTATTTGTTCATAGGTAAAATTTTTAGATGCTGTACGCATACCGAACTCTTTTGCCGCAAGATAGACAGCGTCTGCACCAAATTTTAATGCAGCGTCAAGACTTTCTTCTTCACCACAAGGTGACAACACCTCTGTTGGGTGACCATATCTAAACAATTCCATTATATTTCACCTTTCAAATTGTGTTTACAATTTCTATCATATATATTACTATTTATTCCCTTAATTGTAAATTGTTAAAATCTACAAATATTATATGCAAATCTTACAATAATTACATACTTTTAAAGTTAATACTCTAAAAGTACGTAATTATTAATAAGAACACAAAGCCTGTTAAATAAATTCTTTTACCTTATTTACTATTTGTTTTTAAATATAACCAACTTGCTGGCAACATAGTTTAACAAAATAACAAGTATATTAGATAGAATTTTCCATAATAATGGTGAAGATGCAAACACATCAACAGCTATATACATTATTAATACATCTAACAAACCTGTTAACAACCTGCAAAGAAAAAATGAAGAAATTTCCTTAAATAATACCGAGGGCTCAAACGATTTACTCTCAAAAACAAACAATTTATTTGTTATAAAAGCAAAAACAACTGCCAACCCCCAAGCTACTACTGTTGCAGGAACATTGCTCATTCCTAAACAATTATAAAACAATATATATGATATAACATTTATAACCGTAGTGCAAACACCGAAAAATAAATAGTTAATTACGCCTTTATAATTGTTAAGTAATAAAACAACTTTTTTCATCATTTTAAGTCACCTAACTCTTTTTCAGCACAGTTAAGAGCCTCGGCAATTACATTATGCATATCATAATACTTATACATTCCCAATCTTCCGCCAAAAATTAAATTTTTCTGCTGGTCAGCCAGCTCTTTATACTTATTATATAGCAATGTATTTTTTTCATCATTTACAGGGTAATATGGTTCGTCATCTTTACCCTTATTTATAGGGTATTCTCTTGTAATTACTGTGTGGTCAGTTTCAACGCCACCCTGACAACCTAATTCAAAATGCTTATGTTCTATTATTCTTGTGTAAGGAATTTCAGCCTCTGTATAATTTACAACAGCATTACCTTGATAGTTCTCTATTGGCAAGTCTTCAAATTCAAAGCGTAGACTTCTATACTCCAATTCGCCATAGCAAAAATCAAAATATTCATCTATCATACCAGTAAAAACAATCTTCTTTGCAATGTTGCTATAATATTCTTTATCAGCAAAGAAATCGCAATCAAGTCTTACCTCAATACCTTCAAGCATTTTCTCTACAATTTGTGTATAACCACCTACAGGAATTCCCTGATAGGTATCATTAAAATAGTTATTATCATAAACTAAACGAATAGGCAAACGTTTAATGATAAAAGCCGGTAAATCGCAAGCTGATCTTCCCCATTGCTTTTCTGTATATCCTTTTACAAGCTTTTCGTAAATATCTCTACCAACAAGAGATATAGCCTGTTCTTCAAGATTTTTTGGGGTTCCCTGTATCTCGGCTCTTTGCTTATTAAGTATCTCTGTTACCTCAGCAGGTGTTGTTACACCCCACAACTTTGAAAAAGTATTCATATTAAAAGGCAAATTATACAATTCGTCCTTATATTTTGCTACAGGACTATTTGTATATCTATTAAACTCGGCAAACTGCTGAATATAATTCCATATTTTTTTATCAGATGTATGGAATATATGAGCACCATATTTATGCACCTGAATACCGTTTACATTTTCAGTATAAATATTTCCGCCAATATTACCTCTTTTATCTATTACAAGCACCTTTTTATTAGCTTTGTGTGCTTCGTGTGCAAAAACTGCTCCAAAAAGACCTGCTCCTACTACTAAATAATCAAACATAGGTATCCTCTCCGTAACTTACTTAAATTTATATTATATATACATTTTTGAGAAATAGATTAAGCTCTCGTTAATTAACAACTGAGTATATTTTTATAGCTGATAAAATATAATAAGACTTTTGCTGTAATATCTAGAACATTAAATAATACAAATAACCTTATAAAATAAAAAATATACTTCAGATAAATTCCGCTTAATTATAACACATTAGATTTTTCTAGTCAATGTATAGCACTTTGCTGACTAAATTATATAGATTTAGTTAATTCCCAAAGTAAATTCCACTGTGGAACTTACTTTGGGAATTAACTATTATATAGATTTCAGCGAATAATGTCACTTTTAAAATTAATAGATTGAAAAATAACATATAATATGTTACAATTATTAGAATGTTTAAAAAAGGTCGATGATAGTATTATGGTTACAAATATAGTAATATCTAGTGCTAAAACCGTAGATGTTATGAAAAATCCTCAAAGTTTTGAGTTTGTTTTATACATAACAGGCATTTTGGCTGTATTTTGGTTTTCGATTAATTTTGCTGTTCCTTGGTTAGTTAGGTTTTTGGTTCCTAAAAATTTTTTTAGCGAAGATAGATGGCTTTTCAAGGAAAGAAAATTTGAAAGTTCTTTTTACAGAAAAATAAAGGTATCAAAATGGAAAGACAAATTGCCTGATGCAGGTAAGCTAATACACTTTCAGCGTGATTCTCTACCTGAGGATATGGACGAAGCTTATATAAATAGATTTATTACTGAATGTTGTATTGCAGAGCTAGGTCATTTATCTGTTGGAATTTTAGGTTTTACTTCGCTTTTTTTAGTATATTTAATCCCTGGCAACACACAGTTTGAGCATTTAGAAGTATTTTTTGTGCTTTCTGTTCTTGATTTGTTAATTCAGTTGCTTTTTGTTATTATACAGCGTTATAACCGACCACGACTAATAAAGCTACGAAAATTATATAGTCGTGGCTACAAAGCAAAGTTAAGATAAATAAACATTGGAGTATTAAAATGAACCGAGAATTACAAGGACATCAGCTGGTAGAAAGAAGTATAGTAAAAACATACCGCAAGCAAATTTGGAATCCTTTTATTTTAGCTGTAAAAAAGTATAATTTGATAAACAAAGGCGATAAAATCGGAGTTTGTATATCAGGCGGTAAAGACTCTATGTTACTTGCTAAGCTTATTCAACAGCTACATAAATTTAGCGAAGTACCCTTTGAGGCAGAATATATTGTAATGGACCCAGGCTATAATAAAATTAACAGAGAAAAAATTGAGAGTAATGCAAAAAAATTGCAAGTTCCAATTAAAATATTTGAAACAAATATTTTTGATGTTGCTAATAAAACCGAAAAATCTCCCTGTTACTTATGTGCCAGAATGAGAAGGGGGCATTTATATAAAATCGCACAGGATTTAGGGTGTAATAAAATCGCCCTTGGGCACCACTTTAATGATGTTATTGAAACAACATTATTAGGTATGTTTTATGGCTCTCAGTTACAAACTATGCCACCAATGCTACATAGTACAAATTTTGAAGGTATGGAGCTTATTCGTCCTATGTATTGTATCCACGAGGACGCAATAATAAACTGGCGAAATTATAATAACCTTGATTTTATTCAATGTGCCTGTCGCTTTACAGAAAAAATCGACTCAAGTGAAGAGGAGGTTTCTGATTCAAAACGACAGGAAGTAAAGCTTCTATTAAAAAAGCTCAAAAAAGATAACCCAAATATTGAAAAATCTATTTTCAATAGCATACATTCTGTTTGTTTAGATACCTTCCCTGGGTATAAAACAAATGGTATGGAATATTCATTTTTAGATAAATATTACGACAAATAATCTAGTAAAAAACACCGTGCAATCACAAATTGTATTGCACGGTGTTTTATTGATTTTATAATAACAAATTATCCTTAAAATTGTAAGTTTAAGTTACTGCATAATATAGCGTATTAAAGCATATATTTTTCAACAATTTGAGCTACGCCGTCATTATCGTTAGTATCGGCAATTAAATCAGCAGACTCCTTAACCTCATCTACAGCGTTACCCATAGCTACACCTAAACCAGCATATTGAATCATTGTAATATCATTGTAGCCATCTCCACAAGCTATGCACTGATTTCTATTAAGACCTATTCTTTCCAACAATACACTAATAGACTTAGCCTTGTCTATTCCAAGCGGTACAAGCTCAAGGAAAAACTCTTCGGACCTAAATACACCTATTACCCCTTTATATCGTTCTGCAAAAATTTCTTCTAATCTTAAAATTTCTTGTGGGTCACCTGCAAGCAAAAGCTTGTTTATGTCAAAGGTAACGTATTCTGCAAAATTATTAACAAATTTAGCTTTCATACCTACTATTTTTGACTCTATATCAGAATAGCTGTTTATTGCATTGCCCTCGATTATTTTATCGCCCTCATAAGTATTTATAGTTACATTTGTACCCTTTAGTTCTTCACAAATTTCAGGGATTATTTCATTAGGAAAATATTTGCTATATATAACCTGATTAGTTCTTACATCAATTACTGCTCCACCGTTATAAGCCAAAATATAACCGCCAAAATCACCTAAGCACAAGGTTCTGGCGTGTCCTACTATACCCTGTACAGGTCTGCCGGAAGCAAGCACAACCTTTTTGCCTAGCTTTTGTAATATTAGCAATGTATTTAATGTTTTTTCTGTAATTACTTTTTGTGAATTTACTAATGTTCCGTCAATATCTAAAACTATAATTTCGTAACTCATATTACTTTCCTTGCCCTCTATTTTAATATTATTAATACTAACACTAAACAATTATTAGCCTATACTACTTTAATTATAGTACGCCTGTTACACAGGCTACGCTGTGCTATGCACAGCACGTCTCATACAATCTTTAACGCTACTACGTAGCTATTAAACACTGTATTTTATCCAGTGTTTAAATAAAGATTAGTATAATACACCTATTAAAAAAGGTCAAGTAAGTTGTAACCTTACTGCAACAACTTTGGTTATTTATATTGTTTTTAACAAAAATTAATTTGTTTTTTATAATTAATGCCTATCCGCTTAGCAGATAGGCACAAATTATATAATAGTTATTGTATATTATGACCCTGCACTTTCATAGGCAGATATACCTTTGTTCCAAACAAGTACAGCTATTGTCATTAAGCCTAAAGACATTACTACGGTCATACCAATGTTAAACAACATATTTTCTCCTGTTAAAAAATAGCTTGCAGGATAAAATGCTGTAAACGCAAATGGAATTACATAAGTAATTGCTGTTTTTATAAAGCTATTGTAAATAGTTGTAGGATACTTTGCAAATTCGTTCATCATATATACTACGTGAGTTATCTGACCACTGCGTTTAATCCAAAAAGAAAATGAAGCAGTAAGGGTTTTCAACGCTGTATATATAAGCATTGCAAATGGAAGTATAGCAACAAATAACACAACATTCAATACACTCCACTGTATTGAAACCTTATTAATGGTAGAAATAATAAGTGCCATACCAACTACAAGCTCACCTAATGCGTCCACCTGAAATTTTTCAACTATTACAGTAAACAAAGGATTTATAGGACGAGTTAAATATTTATCAAAATCACCTTTTGCAACAATTGAATAACCTACCATCCATAAATTATCTGTGAAAAGGTGGTCAAGACCTTTAGGCAATAGGGAAAATCCATATATAAAGATAATTTCGTCATAGCTCCAACCCTTTAGCTGTGGTATTTGGCTAAAAATAATCCATAAAAACGCTATATTAAAGGCTTGGGACAGCAATAAGCTAACAGCACCTGTTAGAAAATCTATTTTATACTCCATCATCTTTTTTAAATCCTGTGCTATAAATATACGGTGCATTTTTAACATTCTTTTTAATGCTTTAAACATTTTCACATACCCCCTTTACTTTTAAACAGGCTGAATATTTTTTCATATTATCAGCCTCCCTGTACACACAATCTTTTTACAGCTACACTCCAAATAATTTTACTAAATAGCCAAAATGCAATTACCCAAAACAATTGCAATGCCATTAGTGCAAATATTTGAGGGTAGGAATAAATTCCCATATAAATCATTACAGGTGTATAGCTTAAAGATGCAAAAGGTAAGAAAGTAAGTACATTTCGTAAAGCTTCTGGCATAAAAGCAAGGGGAATTGTAGCACCTGATAAGAAATCAACAACAACATTCTTTAAAAGGTTTGAACCCCAAAGATTTTTCAAAAAGAACGCCATAAAACCATAGCACACATTAAAATAAAAAGAAATAAGATATGCCATAACACAGCTTATTAAAAACAGTGCAAAATGTGCTATATCAAACATAATTTGACCACTCACAAAAAACTTGTATACCTCTACACCAATGCAAACAGGAAAAAGTACAATAAGTGAAATAACTAATTTATTGCCTAACTCCTGAAAGAGAAATGCCATATCAAAGCTTACCGGTTTAATCATTCGCATTGAAATAGAACCGTCACGAATTTCCTCGCCTACTGCATAGGTACCGTCACTGTGAGTGATATAGCCTGCTAAAAATGTTACAAACAAATAAACAGTCATATCAACCATAGTAAAGCCCATAAATGTAGTGCTGTTTGAGCTTTCGAATACAGCTTTCCACACATAAAACATTGTAAAGCTTTTAAAAAGCTCTCCAAGCAAAAAGCAAAGAAAATTAAAACGGTAAGCCATCATTTCTTGTATTCCGGCTTTTGTAAAAGGGGTATATATGCGTAAGAATCTTTTCATTCCTGTGCAACCCCCTCTTTATACAATCGTCTTATGATTTCCTCTATGTCGGCATCTTTTACATTAATATCCTTAACATTAATATTTGCAAGAGTATGCCCCAAAATATCTGGCACTGCAATTTCATTGCTATTAAAACGAACTGTAATATTAGCACCCTCGCTACTTATTGTAATATTGTCATCATTTGTATTAAAACGCTTATTATATGCCAGCTTTTCTTCTATATTTGCAAAATCGTCAGTTTCAAAGCAAAGCTCTCTCATTTGACCATATCTGCTTTTTAAATCCTGCAAATTACCGTCAAACACATTTTTACCCTTGTCTATCATTACAATTCTCTGGCAAAGCTGTTCAATATCGCTTAAATCGTGAGTTGTTAATATTACGGTTGTTTTTTCCTCTTGATTTATCTTAGCTATAGCTTTACGGATATTATCCTTAACAACAACATCAAGACCTATAGTAGGTTCGTCTAAAAATAATACTTTTGGACTATGTAACAAAGAAGCGGCAATATCTGCTCTCATTCGCTGACCTAACGAAAGGGTACGAACAGGGCTTTTTATAAATGAGTCTAAATCAAGTACCTCATTTAAAAATGCCATTCTCTTTTTAAATTTGTCCTGTGGCACCTCGTAAATTTCTTTTAGCACACTATAGGTTTCCACAAGTGGCAAATCCCACCACAGCTGAGTACGCTGGCCAAAAACTACGCCTATATCTCGAACATAATTTTTTCTGTCCTTTTGTGGTATTTTACCATTAATAACACATTGACCTGATGTAGGAGTTAAAATACCTGTAAGCATTTTAATAACAGTAGATTTGCCTGCACCATTAGGACCAATAAAACCAAGCACCTCTCCCTCAGGCACATTAAAGCTAACATTATCAACAGCCTTTACTATCTCTGTTTTAGGATTAAACAATGATTTTACACTGCCCATCAAACCCAGCTGTTTTACAACCTTTTTAAATTCCTTTGATATGTTTTCTACTTGTATCATTACAATTACCTCCTTTTCACACTTACACAAATTATAAAAACTTTTTAATAAATGTTATAGATAAACAATAATTATATAATCGTTTCACCTTTTAAACCGCAACCCTAAAACAATCTGACCAAAACTTTAATTATTTTATCAAACATTTATTATAAAGTAAAAATATAAAAAATGCAGAGTATCTGTACAAACAAATACTCTGCATAAATTAACTAATCATATAGAAATATCCATGGCAATTCGATATAACTCTTCATCAAATACTCTCTTCATATCTAATGCTTCTGTTATATCGTAATCTACAATCTTGCCCTTATCCAGTGCTACTACTCTTTTGCCAATGCCATTAGCCAATAGCTCAACAGCCTTGTAACCCATTTGACTTGCAACAACTCTGTCACGAAGTGTAGGCATACCACCACGCTGTACATGACCAAGAACTGTAAGTCTTGTTTCAACACCGGTTTTTTCCTCGATATATTTAGCAATTTCTTCTGAGTTGCCAACACCCTCGGCAACTATAACAATAAAGTGCTTTTTACCTGTCTTTTGGGTTGCCATCATTCTTTCGATTACATCTTTATCTAAATCGAACTCTTTTTCAGGAACCAAAATAGCTGTTGCACCTACTGCAATACCTGTTTGTAAAGCAATATCGCCACAGCGTCTACCCATAACCTCAATAACACTGCAACGGTCGTGTGACTGTGCTGTGTCACGAATACGGTCAATCATCTCCATAGCTGTGTTCATAGCTGTGTCGAAACCAACTGTGTATTCACTGCAAGCAATATCATTATCAATTGTACCTGGAATACAAGCACATGGAATGCCTGCATTACATAAAGCTCTAGCACCACGGAAAGAACCGTCGCCACCAATTACGACTACACCCTCAACGCCAAGATCACGACAAGTTGCCGCTGCTCTTTGAATACCCTCAGGTTTAGCGTACTCTTCACTTCTTGCTGTATATAGTATTGTACCACCTCTGTGGATTATATCTGACACAGAGCGCAGGTTCATTTCAAATACATCACCATTTAATAAGCCGTTATAACCTCTATGCACGCCAATAACACGCATTCCTCTACACAATGCTGCTCTAGCAACTGCACGAACAGCAGCGTTCATACCTGGTGCGTCGCCGCCGCTAGTTAAAACTGCAATAGCTTTCTCTGACATTTCATTTGCCTCCATTTTTTCAATAAGTAATAATCATCTGCTATATATTATAGTTGTATCGCCTGTATTTTTCAAGTGTTTTTTTACAAAGATATAAAAATATTATAAAAAAGATTTATATTCAGCCTATATTTTTAAATAACAGCAACATTTTCTTCTCCTAAAATATACTTTAGCTCATTAATTAAAGGTTCATTAAGCATTACCCACAGTTGTCTTGGAGCGTATTGCTTTTGACCTGTGTCTGATAATCTAAAAAGCACCTTTGTGCTACCGTCAAAAATCTCCAATAAGTTTTTAACCCTTTTAAAAGTTTCACTTTCTAAATTATCTACCTTAATATAAAGCATTTTAGAGTTATTTGTATTACTGCGAGTATATTCTTGTTTTATTTCAGACTTAGTAGTTTTTTCAAAGTTACCTTGGCTGTTACTTCTACCAGTGGATTTTGCCTTATTATCAGTATTAGTATATGAACCGTTTTTGATATTAGATATTACTGTTTGTATATCTGTAATATCATTACAAAGAATCTTTGGGTTTTCATCTTCTTTGGTGCTTAATGTGCCGAAGATTTTTACTATATTGCCGTCTGCTACCATTCTGCCATTGCGACTTAGCACCTGTGGGAATATAAGCATCTCTATATTACCTGTTTTATCTTCAATAACAGCTGTTGCCATAGTTTGATTATTTTTTGTAGTGCGTACCTTTACATTTGATAAAACACCTAAAATATTTATTCTGTCACCGTCACGATAGCTTTTGTTGTCCTCGGCAAGCAACCTATTTATTTTATCGGCTTTTATACTTTGGGCAACATCATCATATTGATTCATTGGGTGACCTGTAAGGTACATTCCTGCCATTTCTTTTTCCATAGCCAATTTTTCTGATATAGTAAAATCTTGTAGTTTTGTAATAATAAGATTAGAGCTACTATCATCTTCAACTGAATCAAAAAAACTAAGCTGTCCTGCACTGCTGTATCTGTATTCGTGTTCACAGCTCTCTAAAACCACTTTTAATGAGCTTATCATTTCTCGTCTATTATTACCTAGTCCATCTAAAGCACCACACTTTATAAGGCTTTCTACTGCACGAGAATTAAGCCCCTTGCCATACATTCTTTTGCAAAAATCATAAAACGAAGTAAACAAACCGTTTTCACGCTCTATAATTATATTGTCAATAAAGGTTTTTCCAAGATTTTTTATAGCAACTAACCCAAAGCGTATGTCATTACCGTGAACAGCAAATGCAGTTTCACTGTAATTAATATGTGGTGGTAATACCTTTATACCTAATTTTGTACATTCTTCTGTATAGTTAGCAAGCTTACCGAAATTATCTAGCACAGATGTAAGCAATGCTGACATATATTCTCTTGGGTAATGGCACTTTAACCACGCTGTTTTATAAGAAACCGTTGCATAGGCGGCTGCGTGGGATTTATTAAAAGCATAGGACGCAAAGCTTTCCATTTCTGAAAAAATAGAATTTGCAGTTGCTATGTCTACACCTCGGCGTAAACAGCCCTCTACCTCCACATTGCCATTTTCATTTACCAAACCATTAATAAAAATGTCACGCTCTCGCTCCATAACATCTTTTTTCTTTTTAGACATTGCTCGTCTTACAATATCTGCTCTACCTAAAGAATAACCTGCAAGACTTCTGAAAATCTGCATAACCTGTTCTTGATATACTATACAGCCATAGGTGACTTCCAAAATATCTTTAAGTAAAGGGTGTTTATATGTTATCTTTTTAGGATTGTGACGATTTTCGATATATTTAGGAATAGAATCCATTGGACCCGGACGGTAAAGAGATATAACTGCAATTAGGTCCTCTATACTTACAGGCTTTAACTGCACTAAAACACTTTTCATACCACCGCTTTCAAACTGGAACACACCCTCGGAATTACCTTGTGACAGCATTTTGAAAACAGGCTTGTCTTTTTCATCTATATCATTTGGGTTATAATTTGGATTTCTATGCTTAATCATTTTTTCAGCATCATCAATAACAGTAAGATTTCGCAAGCCTAAAAAGTCCATTTTAAGCAAGCCTAATTCCTCAAGAGTAGTCATTGTATACTGAGTTACAACTGCATCATCATTTTTAGCTAAAGGTACATATTCACTTACAGGTTTTTCTGTAATAACAACACCTGCAGCGTGCTTAGAAGCGTGTCGTGGAGTGCCTTCTATAGCCATTGCTGTATCTATAAGCTTGTGAACCTCATAATCGGTATCGTATCTATCTTTAAAATCCTTAGAAATTTCCAATGCTTTTTTAAGAGTTATATGCAATTCGTTTGGTACAAGCTTTGCAACACCGTCAGCCACACTATAAGGCATAGCCATAGCACGAGCAACATCTCTTATACCACCCTTAGCCGCCATTGTACCAAAGGTTATAATCTGTGCCACGTGGTCTTCTCCATATTTACGCACAACATAGTCGATAACCTGTTGCCTGCGTTCTGTACAGAAATCCACATCAAAGTCGGGCATACTTACACGCTCCGGATTAAGAAAACGCTCAAAAAGCAAATTATATTTTATAGGGTCAATACCTGTAATGCCTATGCAATAAGCTGCAAGGCTTCCTGCACCTGAGCCTCTGCCAGGACCAACAGGAATACCATTTCTTTTTGCGTACTGTATAAAATCGTTAACTATCAAATAATAGTCAACATAGCCCATTTGATTTACTACACTAAGCTCGTATTCCAATCGGTCTATAACGCTTTGCTCTGGCGAATTACCATAATGCTTATACAAGCCCTTATAGCACTCATCTTTAAAATACTCAAAATGGTCACGGTTATCAGGTACATCAAAATGAGGTAGCTTAGTTTTACCAAATTCAAAGGTAACATTACAGCGGTCAGCAATTAGCTGTGTGTTTCTTATAGCCTGTGGCACTGTAGAAAACAGCTGTGCCATTTCTTCCTCTGTTTTAAAATAAAATTCATCTGTTTGAAATTCCATTTTATCTTCATCGTTAATAGTATGATTTGTTTGAATACAAAGGAGAATATTATGAGTTTCGCTATCTGATTTATCTATATAGTGGCAATCGTTTGTTGCTACTAGCGGAACACCTGTTTCTTCTGATAGTTGTATAAGCTGTGGTAAAACTATAAGCTGTTCTTTTATTTTATGATTTTGAATTTCTAAAAAGAAATTACCTTTGCCAAACAGGTTATTAAAATAATTGGTTAACTCTCGTGCTTTGGTGTAATCACCGTGAAGTAGCTTTTGGGGGATTTCTCCTGCAAGGCAAGCAGAAAGACAAATTAAACCTTCGTGGTGTTTTTCAAGGAGCTCTTTGTCTATTCTCGGTTTACCATAAAAGCCCTCTGTCCAGCTTTTTGAAACCAATTTTATTAAATTTTGATAACCTGTATTATTTTCACATAAAAGTACAAGGTGATAATTATGTCTATCGTATTCAGTTGTTTTGTCAAATCTGCTACGAGTAGCCATATAAACCTCACACCCAATAATAGGCTTTATCCCCTTTTTGGTTGCTTCTTTGTAAAAATCAATAGCACCATACATATTACCGTGGTCTGTTACAGCCACAGCATTTGCACCGTTTTCTTTTGCTCGGTCAACTAATCTGCTTATTCTGCAAGCACCGTCAAGCAGGCTATATTCACTGTGGACATGCAAATGAACAAAAGACATAAATTCACCTCCATAATATGCTACAGCAACACCACACAAAAAACATTGTAGGGTGTTGCCTATTATTCCATTTATATTATTTCTCTGTTGGCTTGCCTAACTCTAAAAGGCGTTTCATTCGGTGGTTTACACCACTTCGGCTTATTGGTGACACCAGCATTTCACCTAGCTGTCGCAAGGATAAATCCGGATTATCCAATCTAAGCAATGCTAATTCTTTAAGGTCTTCACTTAGAGTATCTAATCCAACAGTATTTTTTATATACTCAATAGCATTTATCTGCTCCATTGCGGCAGCAACTGTTTTTTTAATGTTTGCAACCTCAGAATTAGCCTTGCGGTTAGCGTCGTTGCGTATGCCTTTAATTATTTTTGTTTCTATAATTTTCATAGAAGCAATAGGGGCATTAATAAAGGCAAGAAAATCAGAAATTTGCTCGCTATCCTTTAAATAAGCAACATAGCTACCCTTACGCTGTACAACCTTTAAGGTATATGTAAGCTGTTCTACATCGATTATTGTTTTTATTAAATCGTTACAAAGATTTTTATAAGGTACAGAATATTCCAAATGATAATCCTTTTCAGGGTTATTAACTGAACCACAGCTTAAAAATGCACCACGCAAAAATGCCGATGTACAGCTATCGTCCTCTGTTATTGCCCTGTTTATTCTGTGATTTATCTCTTTACCTGTATAACCAAAATATGTATATATTTTTTCGCAATCGCTATTTAGCGGTACAGTTACGGTAAATTCGTTGCCACCACCGTGCCTGCCTGTAAGAGATGATGATTGTTCTACTATAGCTCCAAATGATGTGCTTATCAAATCACTAAACCTACAAGCAACAGAATAACTTTCTGTATGAAATACAATTTTTTGTGGAGAAAACTGTTTGCAAAATAATAATAATCCATAACATTCTGCAAAATTTTCAGTCAAAGTAAGATTTTGCACCTTACAAAGCTCTTTTTTTGTATCAGACGAAAATGACATTTTATTTCTCCTGTTATACCTTGTGTATATCTCGGTGGTGAATAGTTGTTCTGTAGCCTTGTTCTGATAAAAAGTCGTAAAGCTTTATGGCAAAGGTTACACTGCGGTGGTGACCACCAGTACAGCCAATGCCGATAGTAATTTGACTTTTACCCTCTTTTTGGTATAAAGGCAAAGCATAATCTATATAATCTACAATTTTTTTATAAAGAGTCTGACTTTCTGTACTTGACATTACATAGTCACGCACAGGCTGGTCAAGACCAGTTTGATTGCGAAGCTCATCTATATAAAAAGGATTAGGCAAACAACGCACATCAAAAACCAAATCTGCCTCATTTAAGATACCATATTTAAAGCCAAAGGACATACAAGAAACTGTTAAACTGCTTTCTACATCTTCTAAAAACAGCTTCTGTACTCTTTCTCTTAGCTGAGTTGCATTAAGGAATGTGCTGTCAATTATAAAATCTGCTCGTTGGCGAACACATTTAAGCATTTGTCTTTCAAGCTCTACCGCCTTAGTTGTAGAACCATCACAGCTATCTACTAATGGGTGCTTTCTTCTTGTTTGCTTATAACGAGTAAGCAATACATCATCTCTACTATCTAAAAATAGTATACGATAGTTTGCACCCTCGGTTAATAACTGATTAAGTGAATCTATAAGCTTATCGCCATCATCAGTATCACGAACATTTGTTACAACAGATATTCTTTTTAATTTACTATCTGACGAATTTTTACTTAAATCATAAAATGTAGGTATTAATGCAGGAGGAATATTATCTACGCAATAATAATTAATATCCTCCAAGCTGTTAAGTGCACTTGACTTACCTGCACCTGACAAACCCACTACTATTATAAAATTCATTGTACATCCCCTCACTATATTTAGTGCTAATACTAAACTTTAATTATCATAGTTTACCAACAGGCTTAACTTCACATTCAAGGTCTACACCGGAATTTTCCTTAACTGCTTTTTGAATATAAGCGATTAAATCTAAAACATCTTTACAGGTTGCACCGCCCTTATTAATAATAAAGCCAGAGTGCTTTTCGCTAACCTGAGCACCGCCAATTTGCTTGCCTTTTAGGTTAGCATCTTGAATTAATGCACCTGCAAAATAACCCTGTGGTCTTTTAAAAACACTACCTGCACTTGGATACTCCACAGGCTGTTTGTCTTTTCTTCTGCCCATAAAGTCGTCCATTCTGTTGCGAATTTCAACAGGAGAATCTTTTTTTAGTTTAAAGGTAGCACCTGTTATTACATAATTTTTATCAGTATATACGCTATGTCTGTAAGACATAGCAAGCTCATCTGCATTAAAACTGCCTGCATTATTATTTTCATCTATATGATTTGTGCTGTGGATTACATCTTTAATTTCACCGCCATAGGCACCTGCATTCATATAAATTGCACCGCCAACGCTTCCTGGTATTCCCCAAGCAAACTCTAAACCACTTAGTCCACAATCGCAAGCAAAGCTACATAGCTTAGCAAGGCTTACACCTGCACCACAGTATATAGTTTCTGCGTCAATTTGTTTTATATCGTTAAATTTACCGTCAAGCTTTATTACTACACCGTCTATTCCGTTGTCGCTTACAAGTAAATTAGAGCCTTTACCTAATATAAAAACAGGGGTTTCACATTCTTTACATTTTGCAAGAATGTCTATTAAGCCCTCGTTATTTGTTACTTTAATAATTGCCTGAGCATTACCGCCAATTTTAAAGGTGGTGTATTTGCTCATACTTTCGTTTTCTTTAACCTGAAAACCATATTTATCTGCCAACTCAATTATATTGTGTATGTAATGCATAGAACCTCCATTAACACATAATATTTACATATTACTATACATAATAAAATTAATTACTTAAACACATCAGGATGATCGTAATATTCTACAGAATCAAAATCCTTCTTACTTTCATCTAAATTCATATCGCTATTTTTAAACATACCACTACCTGAGTGATAACCGTCACTATAACCTCTTTTTAACAAAACAATAGCGATTATTCCTACAACTAACAAACAAAAAAGCACCTGCATAATACAGTTCCTCCAATAAAATATATTTACACTATCTTTAATAATAAATATTACATTCTTTTAAATACTCTTTAAAGCTATCTATATTGGCATTTACTATTAAATGCTTAGGAAAATTTATATCTTCAAGCATTTTCAAAGCATCGTCAACATCTGCAACAGCAGTGGAAAAATGTGCATCTGAGTTTACAATTATACGAGTATTTGTTTCCATACATATTTTTGCAATTTCAATGCAATTCCCCATAAAATCTTTTTTAGCTCTAAAAGTATTACCGTTTATTTCCACCAGTTTTCCGTTTTTACCAAAAACAGGTATAACTTTTTTATAATCAAATTTAAAATATTCTGCTCCACTATGACCTATAACATTTACATAGGAATTTTCGGCTATTTTAAGCCACGCATTAGTGCATTTTTCAAAGCTTGGCTTACCATCTATAGTTAATGAGTGCATAGAAGCAACTACCCAATCAAGATTTTTTAAAACACCGCTGGGTATATCAAGGTTCCCCTGATAATCGCTTACATTTGCTTCTACTCCCTTTAGTACACGCACACCATATAAATAATCAGGAATTGCACCAAGACATTCAAAAAACCATTCACCTTTTTTAGGAGCACCAGGCATATTATAACCGTGGTCAGTTAGTGCAATAGCATATAACCCTTTTTCAGATGCAGACTTAATCATCTCCTGTGCAGTAGAAAACGCATGGGTTGATGCCAATGTATGTGTATGTGTGTCTGCTATTATTTTCATATCCTGTTCTCCTATTCAAAAAATCCTCTAATATAAATTATATATAAATATAAAACCAAAGTGAAGTATAATATATATTATACTCCACTATAAGCTTTCTTGCAATTATTTTATAATTACCAATCTATTTTCTTTCTACTGGTATCTGTAGAACCTGTATCTAAGCCCATATCCATACCTAAATTAGCCAGTAATTCCTTAGCCGCATTATAACCCATTTTTTTCTGTCTGTTATTCATTGCAGCAACCTCTATAATAATAGATAAATTTCTACCAGGCTTTACTGGTATAGTAAGACAAGGAACCTCTACATCAAGTATTTCCACATATTCGTTATCCATACCCATTCTGTCATAAATTTTAGATTTATCCCAGTTTTCAAGAGTTATAACCATATCTATTTTTTCAGTAACCTTTACAGAACCCATACCGAAAATTCTTCGTGCATTAATAATGCCTATACCTCTAAGCTCAATAAAATGCCTTATATTTTCAGGAGAACTACCCACCAAGGATTTACTTGAAACCTTACGAATTTCAACAGCATCATCGGCTATTAAACGATGACCACGCTTCATAAGCTCTATGGCAGTTTCACTTTTACCAACACCACTGTCGCCTGTTAGTAAAATACCTTCGCCGTATACTTCTACCAATACACCGTGACGAGTAATTCTAGGTGCAAGCTCTACATTAAGATATGAAATTGTAGCGGCAATTACATTACAGGTAGAGTCAGCTGAACGTAAAATAGGTACTTTACATATTTTTGCCACTTTAAGAAGCTCATCAAGCACCTCTAAATTTCTGGCAACTATAACAGCAGGAGGATTTCTCTGTAAAATATTATTAAGCACATAAGCTCTTTGCTCACTGCCAAATCTTTTAAGGTAAGCGTATTCTGTATTACCTAAAACAATAAGTCTGTCAGGAGTATAAAACTCTAAAAAGCCTGTAAGCTCTATACCGGGACGATTCAAATTTGGTGAGGATACATATATTTCTTCAAGGTCACTGGGAGTATACGCAACCTCCAGTGATAATTCTTTTGCAAGCTTAGCCAGCGATACTGTATAGCCAGTATGTCCTTTCATAAAAAAACCACCTTAATACCAAGTTCAAGTTAATTATAACAAAACTTTCACCAAAATTAAAGAACTTTTTCTACATTTTAACACAGAAATTACAAATACTTTTTTGTGCAATTCTTTTGTAATACTAAGGCTATCACCATTTTTTAAGCAATATCATATATTAATATCAGGGTATATCTGTTTTTAAATATACCCTAACTCAAAAAATGGAGCTGATATAATGCGACTTATTATTTACACTATTGAACCTGGTGATACATTATGGGGAATTGCAAAAAACTTTGGTGTAACTGTTAATGATATTATTAGCTGTAACTCTATAACCGACCCCAATAGGCTTTTTGTTGGTCAAAAATTGAGAATACCTGTTGGTATGCCACCTATGGGTATGCCTCCTATGATACCTCCTATGATGACACCTAGACCAAAATGGCATACTGTACAACCCGGTGACACATTATTTGATATTGCACAACACCACGGTTTAGAGCTTAACGAGCTTATATCAATAAACAATTTAGCCAACCCTCATGCTATTTACCCAGGTCAGCTTATTATGTTGCACAGTTATTAATAGCTTATAAAAAACATATATAATTGTAAAAATATTCATTTATAGACTTATTTTTTTAATTAACCTATATTCCTCGAATTGTTCCCCCCAACAGTTCGAGGGATATTTTATGTGGTAATCACTATAATTTTTTTAAACCAATAAATTAAAGCATTTCTAAGAATTAACATTAATTACTTGATATTTGACATTTAAAAATTGAAAAAATAGATAAATTCTTATAGTCATATTATCTAAATAAACGCATATATTTTCGTTAAAATTGTTTTAGAAATGGAATTTTTCATAAATGTTTGACAAACAACTTGTTATAATTATATAATGTTGTCGTTAGTGTTACACTACTATGTGTAATTTAGATTAATTAGACATTACAATTTTTTATTAAAACGAAAGAAGGTATTTTTAATGGCTGCTACAAAAAAGGCTACAGAAGAGGTTGCTGAAACAATAGTAGATGCAACAGCTGAGGAAATCGTTGAGAAAAAACCTGCTAAAACAACAAAGAGAACATCAACAAAGGCAAAAACAGCTAAGGCTGATGCAGATACAATAGAGGATACTGAAGAGAAAGCAACAGCTAAGAAAACTACTAAAAAAACAACTACAACTAAAAAGACAACTACAAGAAAGTCAACAAAGAAAGTTGCAGAGCCAACAGTTGATTTTTATGTTGAGTTTAACGGTGTTCAGGAATCTTACGCAAGTGTTATTGAGAATGTTAAAAATACATATCTTGAGAACAACGAGGGTGCTGAGATTAAGAGCATTAAAATCTATCTAAAGCCAACAGATAACGCTGCTTACTGCGTTATTAACGATGAAGCAGAGTTTAGAATGGATGTTTATTTCTGCTAATCAAAATAATACATATTATAAATGGTACAGTGGTTCACTGTACCATTTTTTATTTTATACATCATAGTTATGTTTTTCAACATGTAGTTGTATATATGTAAAAAATAGTGTAAAATATCAATTAATGTAAGATAAATTAATTTTATTACGAGGTGATTTTTTTGGAATTAGTATTATTAACAGCCTTTGGAGTTGGCGGAGCAACTATTATAGGCTCTTGCATTGGATTTATATTTAAAAAAATATCCCACAAATTCTCGGATATAATTCTTTCTTTTGCCGCAGGTGTTATGTTGTCGGCTGCTGTTTTAGGACTTATTTTGCCATCTGTAGAATATGGTGGACAATTTGGATTACTTATAACTATTTTAGGTATTTTTACAGGTGCAATTTGCCTTAACTTTATAGATAAGTTAGTTCCTCATTTACATAGATTAGTAGGAGCAGACATAGAAAATCATAAAGACACAAACCTAAGCAAAGTCCTACTGTTTGTTACAGCAATTGCTATACATAATCTACCTGAGGGTATTGCTGCAGGTGTAGGATTTGGGTCAGATAATGTATCTCAAGCCCTTCTTATCGCAGGAGGAATTGCTCTTCAAAATATACCTGAAGGAATGGTAATTATTGCACCTATGCTTGCCGCAGGAGTTAGTCCTCGCAAGACTTTTATATGTGCTATGGCTACAGGCTTTGTAGAGGTAGCAGGAACATTAATCGGATATTTTGCTGTAAGCATTGCATCAGCTATACTCCCCTTTGCCCTTGCTTTTGCAGGCGGAACTATGCTTTATGTTATAAGCGATGAAATGATACCTGAAACTCACGCCCATGGTAACGAAAGAGGTGCAACCTATGCACTGCTTGTAGGCTTTTGCCTTATGCTTGCAACTGATGTATTATTAGGATAACAAATATTTATATTTAAAAATGCCGACAGTTTACTAAGCTGTCGGCATTTTTAGCATTATTATAAAATTGAAATATTACTTAAAATATAACGGATATCCACCATTATTATGGGGATATCCGTTAGAATTACTTATTAAGATTTACACCATCATTATCGTTGTTAAACACACCATTTTGATAGTTATTATCATTTGAATAATAAGTACCATTATAATTATTGTTCTGATTAGACTGGTTATAGTTGTTATTATACATATCTTGGTTATAATCGTTGTAAGTAGCATTTGAGTTATAGCTATTACCCACATTATTTTGATTATAAGTATTACTGTTAAAAGTATCAGCCTTAATTGTTTTAATTAATCTAAATTTGCCTATAAAAGGTAGCTCGTTTGTTCTACCCTTTACAACATTATATATACCAACAATAATTAAAATGAGTATAGGCAAACCGAAACATACATCAACTATTCCCTGTAAGAATTTACCAAATGGAGTAACCACTGATATCTTCATAAACCCCCAAAGAACCTCCTGCCTATACATAAATATTGAGCCAATAACACCATTGATAATACTCTTTATAATTCTTAATATAATAGTTACTATGAGAAGTATTAATCCCTGATTGCAGTGAAAACGAGTAAATCTTGAGTTTCTACGAACAAAAAACGGTATTAACATAAATACATCTAAATATGAGCAAATGTTGATCAATCTGTTCTCATTAATATCTGCAGGGTCAATATCATCCTTGCAAGTAGGAGTATTAAGTAAAGTATCCTTTACCTTTTCAAATATTGCCTTTCTGTTTGGTCTTTGACCGTTAAAGTTAGGGTTAAAATTTCCCTGATTGTTATTCATTACGCTTTCTCCTTACTATTAAATAAAATTTATATATGTATATGCTATTTTAATAAGCTCTTATTAAAATAACATTATAACCACATTAACCTATAATTTCTTTAATTATTTTTTCTGCTATCATTGCGTCTGCTTTACCTCGGCTGTTTTTCATAACAAAGCCTACTATAGCCTTAATTGCTTTATCTTTACCGTTTTTATAATCGGCAACTGCATTAGGGTTAGCAATAACAGCTTCTTCGCAAAGCTTTTTGGTAGCTTCTTCGTCTAGACCACCCATATCTTTTTCTGATATAAGCTCTGAAACATTCTTTCCTGTTTCAAGCATTTTATCAAGAGTAGCCTTTGCAACATTCATTTTGATTTTTTTGCTATCCAGCAGTTTAACAAGCTGATTTAAGTTTTCAGGCGAAACCTTAATATTAAACTCCTCTTTAGCCGACTCTGTATCAATTGTACGGAATATTTGCCCTATAATAAAGTTTGCTGTGGTTCGTGGATTTTCTGTGCCACTGCTTGCTTTTTCAAAATATTCTGCCACGTTCCTGTACTTTACAAGCAACACCGCATCAGCAACAGGTATACCAAGTTGATTTACGTATCGTTCAAGCTTTTGGTCTGGTAGCTCCGGTATTGTTTTTTGAAGCTCTAAAACCTCTTCATCTGTTACATTAATAGTAACAAGGTCAGGCTCTCGGAAATATCTGTAGTCGTTAGCATCTTCTTTGCCACGCATACTTGATGTTGTATTGGTAACATCATCATAACGCAATGTTTCTTGAACAACAGTTCCACCATTTTCGATAACATTAACCTGTCTGTTAAACTCGTATTCCATAGCCTTTGTCATAAAGGTTAAAGAATTCATATTTTTAATTTCTGTTCTGGTACCAAATTCTTCTGTGTCTTGTGGTTTTACAGAAATATTAACATCACATCTCATAGAGCCTTCTTGCATTTTGCAGTCAGAAACTCCAATATATCGCATAATAAGCTGTAGCTTTTCAACATATTCCTTTGCCTCGTCAGCTGAACGGATATCTGGCTCGGTAACAATTTCTATAAGAGGAACACCGCCACGATTATAATCAACATAGGTATCACCATTTTGGTGAATAAGCTTACCTGCATCTTCTTCGATATGAATACGATTTATACGTACTCGTCTACCATTACTAAGTTCTATATATCCATTTTTACATAAAGGCATATCGTATTGGGATATTTGGTATGCCTTTGCTAAATCGGGATAGCAATAATTTTTTCTATCCATTTTTGAAATTCTTGAAATTTCACAATTAGTAGCCAAGCCTGCTCTTATAGCAAAGCGTACTACCTCTTGATTAAGCTTAGGCAATGTACCTGGCAAGCCAATACATATAGGACAACAATGAGAGTTTGGTGCACCGCCAAACTCTGTGGTACAGCCACAAAAGATTTTAGTTTTAGTGCTTAACTCTACATGAGTTTCTAGTCCTGAAATTAACTCATATTTCATAGCCTAACCCCCATTTCTGCACTTTTAAACTTATTACTATGGGTAGCATTTTCATACTGCCAAGCTACATTTAAAATTTTTGACTCATCATATTTATTACCTATTAACTGCATACCTATCGGCATACCTTTTTCGTTAAATCCACAAGGAATAGAAACAGCAGGCAAGCCGGCAATATTTATAGGTACTGTGCAAATATCTGTAAGGTATGTTTCAATTGGATTGCTTACAGCTTTACCAACCTCAAAGGCTGTCATTGGTACAGTTGGTGCAAGAATTACATCTACTTTTTCAAAGGCGTTGTTAAACTCTTTTATAATAGAACCTCTTAAATTTTGAGCCTTTTTATAGTAAGCGTCAAAATATCCCGCACTTAAAACATAAGTACCCAGCATAATTCTTCTTTTTACCTCACTACCAAAGCCCTCACTTCTTGTTTTGCACACCATTTCGTTAACGTCGCTATAAGTAGGTGTTTTATAGCCATATCTTATACCGTCGTATCTGCCAAGATTAGAAGAAGCCTCGGCACAAGCTAAAATATAATAAACAGGCAATGAATATTTTAAAGCTGGTAGGTCGAAATAAATTATTTCCGCACCTAAGCTTTCGTATACTTTACAAGCATTAAAAATTGCCTCTTTAACATCATCACGGATACCCTCAAGATATTCCTTTGCTATGCCTATTTTCATACCCTTAATATCTTTTCTTAGATTTTCACAGGTTTTAACACCTTTATTCCCCTGCGAGGTTGAATCCATAACATCGTACTTTGCAATAGCATCGTATACAATAGCTGTGTCTTCAACTGTTGTAGTAATAGGGCCTATTTGGTCAAAGCTTGAAGCATAAGCAATTAAACCGTATCTAGACACACTGCCATAGGTTGGTTTTAATCCCACTAAGCCACAAAAGCTTGCAGGCTGTCGAATAGAGCCACCTGTATCTGAACCTAAACCGTACACTGCAATATTTCCACCAACTGCTGACGCAACACCACCTGATGAACCGCCTGCAACACAGTTTAAATTATGTGGGTTTTTAGCTCCGCCAAAAATTGAGGTTTCACAAGATGAACCCATTGCAAATTCGTCCATATTGGTTTTGCCCAGTAAAATTGCGTTATCCTTTTTTAGAATATCCCATACTGTAGCATCGTAAATAGGCTTATAGCCCATAAGCATTTTAGAGCAACAGGTTGTTTCTATACCCTTTGTAGATATATTATCTTTAAGTGTCATAGGAACACCGGCAAGTAGGGAGATTTCCTCGCCCTTTAAAATCTTTTCATCAACTTCTTTTGCTGATTTTAAAGCGGTTTCCTCTGTAATATTTACATAAGCATTAAGATTTTTATTAACTTCACTTATAGCATCAAGATATTTTTTTGTAAGCTCTGTACAGGTAATTTCTTTATCTGTAAGCATTTTATTGACAGCTTTAATTTGGCTTTTAACCTCTGCCATTGGTATCAATCCTTTTTTATTTTCGGATAACCGAAAAGTTTTAATTTTACATTAAATGTATCACTAAAAGCACTATATACTTAAAGCGATAAAAATTATTTATAAGCAATTTTTCTTTACAAGAAAACAATTATCAGCTTTATCCTTTGCATTTTCGATTATACTTTCAACAGGGTAAGATGGAACTACATCATCCTGTCTGAAAGCGTTTGATAAGCCATTTATATTGTCGAACTCTTCTCCGTTTGTAGGAGCATTATTTATAGCATCTGCAAAATCAACTATTTTCTGCATTTCTTCTGTCATAGCGTCTAATTCGTCAGATTTTACATATAATTTTGCAAGTCTTGCAATTTGTACTATATCGTCGTGGGATACCATTTTATATACCTCCCTGTTTGCTTTAAAGATTATAATATTTTTAAATTATATCACAAATACAAATATTTCACTAAAACAACATATTTATACATAATGAATTATAGCATTAAACCTTATTAGTTGCAATATTTAAGGTTACTTTTTGGAATATCGTATTTTTTATATTTTTAATAAATTATAACAGCTATTTTTTACCTGCTAACACTTCTAAAATGCTCACATTTATAGTATAATGTATTTTATATAGAATATTTTGGGGGATTATTATGAATATTTCAATAGAGCAAACTTTAGAAAATCTAAAGAAAAACAACATTGATGCACATTTTTGTAAAGATGAAAATGAAGCATTACAGCTTGTAAAAACTATGATTACAAAAGGCGATACCATAAGCAGTGGCGGTTCAGTTACACTTGCAGAAACAGGTGTTATGGACTTGATAAAAAACGGAGATTACAATTATCTTGACAGAGCAAGACAGGGAATTACTCCTGAGGAAATAGAACAGGTTTACCGTGATACCTTTAGTGCTGATGTTTATTTTTCAAGTGCCAATGCTATTACTGAAAGCGGATATATTTATAATGTAGACGGAAACTCCAACAGGGTATCTGCAATATTATATGGTCCTAAAAGCGTTGTTATGGTTGTTGGTAAAAACAAGCTTGTTAAAACAATTGAAGATGCCATTGAAAGAGTAAAAACAATATCTGCACCAAAAAATGCTTTAAGATTGGGAATAAATACATATTGCTCAAACAAGGGCTGTTGCCAGTCTATTAATATTGCAACAGAAAACAACGAAATGTGCGATGGTTGTTTAGGTGATACCAGAATTTGCTGTAACTATGTATTAAGTGCTAAACAACGACAAAAGAACAGAATTAAGGTTATTATTATAGACAAAGATTTTGGGTATTAATTTTAGCAACAGCACAGACACATTGCAAATTGTTGTAAAAACATTTTTGCAAACTTTCAAATAAGGAATAATACAAAACCTAAATTTACACCTATATGTAAAGGTGACTATATGATTATTCAAGGTTTAATCAAATTAACTGTATAATCAGATAGTCACCCACGACTAAACGCTTTTAAAAAGGATTATTCACAATTTAACCGACAATTAAAATTCCTGATGATTTCTCTTGTTCTGATTGTTTCTGTTATTCTGGAAATTGTTCTGGTTATTATTTTGATTATTATTTTGATTATTATTTTGGCTGTTTGGGGTATTTTTGTTGTTCTGATTATTTCTGTTGTTCTGGAAATTGTTTTGGTTGTTGTTCTGGTTGTTGTTCTGATTATTAAATCTGTTGCTCATTGGTAGCACCTCCTTACGAAAGTTATTATGTGCCTGTTACCCAACAATATACATACGATTTTAACATTATATAAAGATTAAATTATGAAAAAATTTTTACAGTTTTTTTAACAATATCTAGCATTTTACGCTATCCGATACTAAAGCTTGTTTGAAAGGACTTTTTTTAATGGAAATTACATTGCCTGAAAAATTTTTACAAAGAATGAAAAGCTTATTAAACGATGATTACGAAGCATTTATAAACGAATACACTTTGCAACCATTAAAAGGTCTGCGTGTAAATACATTAAAATGCACAGCAGACAAGCTACAACAGTTGCTTGATGTTAAATTAACTCCATCTCCGTTTTCTCCTCTTAGTTATTATATAGAGGGAAATATAAAATTAGGCAACAACCCATTGCACCACTGTGGAGCTTATTATCTGCAAGAGCCATCTGCTTCCTGTGCTGTTACTGCTTTAGATATTCAGCAGGGTGACAAAGTTCTTGACCTATGTGCTGCCCCTGGAGGAAAGTCCACACAAATTGCAACACTTTTAAATGGCACAGGTTTAATATGGAGCAACGAAATAGTAAAGAAGCGAGCACAAATATTACTTTCTAATATCGAAAGAATGGGAATAAAAAACAGCGTTGTGTCGTCATTATCTCCTGAGGTTCTGTGCCCAAAATTACAAGGGTATTTTGACAAGGTATTAGTAGATGCCCCTTGTTCAGGCGAGGGTATGTTTAGAAAAGATGCACAGGCAATTACCGAGTGGACAGAAGAGCATACAAAATCCTGTATGGAAAGGCAATTGCAAATTCTTGAAAGTGCTAAATTGTGCCTAAAAGAGGGTGGTGTTTTGGTATATAGCACCTGTACCTTCTCCCCTTACGAAAACGAGGGTGTAATAAATGAATTTATAAAAAATAACCCTGACTTCACGTTGGTAGATTGTCTACAGGGTACAGATATAGACTTTGGCAGAGCCGGTATAGATATGCCACAAGCACGCAGAATTTACCCAATGGACGGTGGCGAGGGGCATTTTGTTGCAAAGCTAATAAAACAAAGTGAAGCAACTGGTTACACAGCAAATGAGCCTGAGGAAAATCCAAAAACATTAAAAGCAAACGCAAACATTATAAAACAGGCTAATCAACTATATCAGGATATTTTTAAAGGCTTAAATACGCCTATTTTTACAGTAGTTAACGACAAAATTATCATTAAGCCAAAAGAAACACCTATCCTTGCAGGTACAGGTGTAATACGAAGTGGTATACTATTTGGCGAAATAAAAAAGAACAGAATTGAACCTGCTCATAATATTTTTACCACAGGCTGTAAAGATGATTTTAATAACGTGGTAGACCTTGATGTAAATTCTCCTCAAATTAATTCTTATCTGTTAGGCGAGGAGATTTCTGTTAATGATAATATCAAGGGATACACAGCTGTTTGTGTAAATGGTATTACACTGGGCTTTGGCAAATGCTCAAATGGTCAGCTAAAAAACAAATACCCTAAAGGTTTAAGAAAGGTTAAATAAGGTAATATATGCAACTTTCAAATATAGGAACTATAAAAGAAATACTTGGTAAACACGGTTTTACCTTTTCAAAAGCGTTGGGACAAAATTTTCTTATTAATCCATCGGTATGCCCAAGAATGGCTGAAAACAGTGGAGCAGATAAAGGCGTAGGTGTAATAGAGGTTGGTCCCGGTATTGGTGTACTTACCTGCGAGCTTGCAAAGCTGGCAGATAAAGTTGTAAGTGTTGAGCTAGACAAACGATTGTTACCTGTTTTAGATGAAACTCTTGCCGAATATGACAATATAAAAATAGTAAACGACGACATTTTGAAAATAGATTTACACAAGCTTATTAAAGAAGAATTTGAGGGTATGGAGGTTGTTGTATGTGCCAACCTGCCTTATTATATAACCTCTCCTGTTATTATGAAGCTATTAGAGGACAAGCTACCTATTAAGTCTCTTACTGTTATGGTACAAAAAGAGGCAGCACAGAGAATTTGTGCAGAGGTTGGAACAAGACAAAGTGGTGCAGTTACTGTTGCTGTTAATTACTATTCAAAGCCTGTTATGTTGTTTGGTGTATCAGCTGGTAGCTTTATGCCTGCACCAAAGGTAGATTCTGCTGTTATTAGATTGGATATTTTATCACAGCCTGCTGTAACAGTTGAAGATGAAAAGCTATTTTTCAGAATAGTAAAATCAGCCTTTGGACAACGCAGAAAGACCCTATCAAATTCACTTTCTTCTGGTCTTTCCTTGTCAAAATCAGATATACAACAGGCTTTAGAAAATGCAAATGTTCCTGCAAATTTCAGAGCAGAACAGCTTACTATGGAACAGCTTGCAGATATTTCTAATGCAATTTCAAACAGTAAAAAATCGGAGTAATTTTATTATGAGCAAAGTAAAAATTATTACAGCAATAGTATTTTTTATAATTTCATTTGCACTGCTTTTAACAGGAATAATAATTCATATAGCTACTGCAAAAAATATACCGTCTGATGATTTTTCTTCAATTTCCACTACATTTATGGTTAGCGGTTGTGGTGCAATGGTAATATCTATAGCTCTTTCTCTGATTCATTTAAACACTAAAGACAAGGGAGCGAAAAAATGAAAAAAAGCTCGCATACATCTACTCATTTATTTTCAAACAGCTATCACAGCAAATACCGCTTTGGTATAGCAGACAACGGTAACATTTACAGTAAAAACTCTCAGCCAACACAAGACATTTTTTGTCGAAGACTGGCACGATTATACAACAGCAAAAGCGTTACAAGCTGTAAAACTCAAACAATTATTAATAGTATGGTGTCTGCCTTAGCAAGTGGTAACGAAAAAATCGCAATAAACACAGCTTTGTTCCCACCCTTACATAAGGCGATACTAACAGCCTGTAACAAGCTAAGTGTTAAGATTGTTTATTTTAATGACAATACTACACTTACAGATACTATTCAACAAGGTGTAAAGGCTGTTATACTTTCCTGCATATCGGTAGATTGTTGTTATGCAAATATACATCAAGTAAAAAAGCTATGCAAGGAATACCACACGCCATTAATTATAGACAACACATTGGCAACTGTTTTTTCTTGCAATCCCTTATCCCAAGGAGCAGACATTGTTCTTGAAATGTCACAATTAGTATCAGTTGGCGATGAAAAAGACCATTACACCACCATTATCGAAAGAGATAGCTTTGAATGGCTAAAAAGTAATGGATACAGCAAGCTGTACCCATACCGCAATAGTAGTTATCCCTTTACTGCTTATTTAAGAGCCAAATGCAGAAAAACAAACGAAAACCAAAATAAAGAAACTCAAGCTGATTATTATATGCTTTGTGAGGGATTACGCACCCTATACGACAGATTCAATCTACACACTAAAAACAGTTATCTTTTAATAAAATTATTACAACGATATTCACATAGTATTAGCTATGATTATTACAATAATAAGTCACCTATATTTATTACTGCAAATCTTTTACCTGAATATACCCCACTGTTAAAAGATAAGCTTATTAATTCAACTGTACAAAACAAAGACCAGCTTTGTACTATGTTTAATTGTACATCTGTATTTTTTAATAACAACACTATACATATAAAAATCGGTACTGAACCATATAGTTATTTAAGATTATTGTTCAGTGTATAACATATCCCCACACCTGTTAATATAAGATGTGGGGATATATTTATTATACAAAGTTTTCCGTTTCTGTTTTATAATCTTTACCCAAATAGCAATACATTTGTGCCTGTGTATAGTTCGTAAAGGTTGCTCCTGTTTTTATTACCTTTTCTCTATCCAAATCACTTATAAATTCCTTATTACTGGTAGCTGTTACACCCTCTACACCTATAACTACATAGCCCCAGCCTGTGTCACTTTCACCTGTTTTCATAGGGTTGTCACAGCAATAATCGGGCATATCCTGTGTACATTCTATATGATTATTTAGCTCGTAAATTATGTAATATGTATTTTTTGAGCTATCCTTTTTATTTATATTATACAGCATCATACGGTCACAAAAACTGTAGGTATAGTTAAATGCTCCGTATTTACTCCAGCCTGTTCTGTCCTTTTCGCTATTATAAAGCAGTTGCATTTCTTCTATATTTGCCTTTATATATTCATCGGCAATGCTCATTAACTCTTTATTGATAGCATTTTTATCAAAATCTTTCATAGTATTTGGGTGAAAATCAACACCGGTAACTATGTAATCTTTTTTATCTGCTGTTATAGTATATCCACCATTTTCAAAGGCTGATTTATCGTAGTTAACTACAATTTCAGCAATACCGCCATTTGATAATTTACCGTTATTTTTACACTTAAAAGTAAAATTTTCTTTTACAATATCACTGCAGTTATCTGTGTTAATACTTACAATACCCTTGTCAGGTTTACCAGAAAATGAAACATTCAAATTATAAAAAGGATTTATAACACTGTTACAATCATATTGTTTAACTTTACCATATGAAAAATATATAGAGGTTGTAGTATAATCAGTAATTTCTTCATTTTTGCAGGAGGTAAACACAAATAACACTGCTAAAACCACAAGCAATGTAACAGCAGTAATTTTGGTCATTATGTATTCCTCCTTATTTAGATAAATTATAGGTTAAAATGCTGTTTTGCAATATCTACGATTTGGTAAAAGTTATTAATTACATATTCGGGGCAATCTGCGTTACCAAAGCCATATTCAGCGTAAACAAATGGTATTTCAGCAAAGTGCGAAGCATTGCAATCCCCTTGAGTATCCCCAACATATATAGCATTATCAATGTTATTTCTTTTTGACAACAGCTTTATATTTTCACCCTTTGTAAGCCCTGTATTTTCGTGACATTCTATATCTTCAAAATATTCACCTAAATTATGAACCTGCAAAAAGGTTTCTATATATCCACATTCACAGTTACTTATTATATAAAGGTGTAGTCCCATTTCTTTTAGCTGTTTAAAACCATCTTCAAGCCTTGGAAACAATTTACCACCATATTGTGCCAAATACGCACGTTCTCTTTTTGCACACAAACCCATAATCTCCATTGCTCGTTCTTCCGACAAATTAGGGAAAAAGACCTTTGCAATTTCAGGTGCAGTTTTACCCATTTGAGATTTTAACATTTCTTCTGTTAACACATAATTTGCGTCGTTATGATTTTTTATTTCATCATTGAAGCCTCTTACCACCTGAAAGGCAGAGTCCCACAATGTTCCGTCTAAATCAAATATAACTGCATTTTTCATTATCAACCATTCCTTTATTGGGCTTTTATTTTGTATTATTAATTATATCATTTTATACAATGTTTTCAATAGCAGATAAAACAAAAGCAAGGCAGTAGCGGTTATTTTTCGTACTGCCTTGCTTAATTATTAGTTTAATATAGATTTTATAATAAACAGAAAAACTGTTTTATACTTTAAATATTAATGCTACGCAAAAAAGCTCATTAATTGTGCCACAATTAAACCGCCACCGGTACCAACTACATATCCAAGCAATGCCATAATGATACCAACTGGAACAAGTGCACTACTATATGTGCCTGCTAATACAGGTGCTGTAGCTGTACCGCCTATGTTTGCCAAGGAAGCAACTGCACAGGTGAAAATATCCAGCTTTAAAAGCTTTGCAAGTACAAGCATTATACCAACGTGAATGATAAGAACAATAAAGCCTGTAATTAACCACCAGTGTGCATTATCCATTCCACTTAAATCTGCACGAGAAGCAATTAACGCAATAACTATATATAATAGTACATTTGAAATTTCTTCTGTACCCTTTAGCTTACCGAATGGTGTCATTGCAAGCACTACACCTAAAACAGTTACCATTAAAACTGTCCATGTTGCTTTATCAAAGAAAGTTAAGTGTGTGCTTATAATCTCGCCAACAGGTTGACAAACTGCAGAAACTAATAAACCTGAACCTAAAAGAATAGCAATATTTTGCCATGTTAATGGTGCAGTATTAGCCTTTGCCGCAGCCTCTAGAGAAGCACCAACCTCGTCGATAGTTTTTGTGTTTGCTTTTGTCCATTTGTTGAAAACCTTTGAAAAACCAATTGACCATAACAAGAACATTACATAAATTGTAGCACAAATAGAGTCAAGCACCAGTGCATATCCCATTTGGGTTGGTTCTACATTTAATGCTGCCTCAATTGCAAGCATATTACCTGTGCCACCCATCCAGCTACCGCACAAAGCACCTAAAGCCTGCCAAGTACCTTCGCCAAGGGTACCGTGCATTATTGCATAGGCTACCACGAAGCCTAAACCAATAGATAAGGTTGCTGAAAAGAAAGCTATTAACATTTTAGGGCCAAGCTTTATAATCT
>JAXJTR010000052.1:0-9939 GCA_036309465.1 Acutalibacteraceae bacterium | reverse complement strand
GTATATGTAATAGTCTTTTTACAGCCCTTTGCAGCCTCTTCAAAGGTTATCATAATAGTTGTTTCTATATTACTGCCCTTTCGTGGAGCATTTGGGTTTGCAGAGCGTCTGCCTGTTCCACCAAAGCCACCAAAAAAGCTGTTGAAAATATCATCAAGGTCTATATTTGAACCAAATGGACTACCACCAAATGGACTACCGCCAGCCGCACCGGCACTATAGCTTGGGTCAACACCTGCGTGACCAAACTGGTCATATCTTGCCTTTTTTTCTTTATCAGAAAGCACCTCGTATGCTTCGTTTACTTCCTTAAATTTAGCTTCGGCTTCTTTATTTCCAGGGTTAAGGTCTGGGTGATATTGTTTTGCAAGCTTTCTAAAAGCCTTTTTTATTTCGTCATCAGAAGCTCCTCTGGATACACCCATCACTTCATAATAATCTCGCTTATCAGCCAAGCAAATGCCTCCTGTCAATTAAAAATTCTCTAAATATATTGGCTTAGACTATACCCTTTGTATAGCCATATTATACAATATCCTATAAAAAAGCAGACAAATGACTGCTTTTTTATAGAACATCAATTAAAAACCTTTATAGGTTATATAATAAATTACATTAAAGTATATAAATTAAATAGAACTCTTTTATATAATCCAGCAAACAGGGCAGAAGTAAATCCTGCCCTGTTTACTTATACAGTCATTATGTCATTATACTACATAATAAAACTAAAATCTATTCTTTTTAAAGAAATTATTCTACATCTGTAAAGTTAGCGTCGTATACGTTACCGTCGTTATCGCTACTGTCTGTTGGGTTAGGCTCAGCCTGAGCACCGCCCATATCGCCCATATCACCCATATTGCCCATATCAGGAGTACCCTGTGGAGCAGCCTGCTGATATAGCTTTGCAGAAATATCATAAATAGCCTTCTGCATATCCTCTGAAGCAGCCTTAATAGCTGTAACATCATTCTGCTGTAGTGCAGCTCTTGTTGTACTTACCTTTTCGTTGATAGTAGCCTTATCTTCCTCGCTTAGCTTATCGCCACTGTCTTTAACAAGCTTTTCAGCCTGATAACACATATTTTCAGCCTCGTTCTTTGTATCAACTTCCTCACGACGCTTTTTATCCTCAGCAGCATACTGCTCAGCATCTCTTACAGCCTTGTCGATTTCTTCCTTAGACATATTTGTGTTAGAAGAAATTGTAATCTTCTGCTCTTTACCTGTACCAAGGTCTTTAGCTGATACGTTAACAATACCGTTTGCATCAATATCAAAAGTAACCTCAATCTGTGGTACACCTCTCATAGCAGGTGCAATACCTGTTAGAGAAAACAAGCCAAGCTGTTTATTATCTCTTGCAAACTCACGCTCACCCTGAAGAACATTGATTTCAACCTGTGTCTGATTATCAGCAGCAGTTGAGAAAATCTGGCTCTTCTTTGTAGGAATAGTTGTGTTACGCTCGATAACCTTTGTCATAACACCACCCATTGTTTCAACACCAAGTGAAAGTGGAGTAACGTCTAGAAGTAGTAGACCGTCAACCTCGCCACCTAGTACACCAGCCTGAATAGCAGCACCAATAGCAACACATTCGTCTGGGTTGATACCCTTAAATGGCTCTTTACCAATAAAGCTCTTAACAGCCTCTTGTACAGCAGGGATTCTTGAAGAACCACCAACCATTAGAACCTTATTAATATCGTTAATATTTAAACCACTATCGTTAAGTGCCTGTCTTACAGGTACCATTGTGTTTTCTACAAGGTCAGCTGTTAGCTCGTTAAACTTAGCTCTTGTAAGAGTTAGGTCAAGGTGCTTAGGACCTGTAGCGTCTGCTGTAATATATGGTAGGTTAATAGCTGTTGAAGTAACACCTGAAAGCTCAATTTTAGCCTTTTCAGCAGCTTCCTTTAATCTCTGCATAGCCATTTTATCAGCTGTTAGGTCTACACCCTGCTCTGCCTTAAATGTTGATACCATCCAGTTAATAACTCTCTGGTCGAAGTCGTCACCACCAAGACGGTTGTTACCTGCTGTTGCAAGAACTTCCTGTACACCGTCGCCCATTTCGATAATAGAAACGTCGAATGTACCACCACCAAGGTCGTATACCATAACTTTCTGATCTGTTTCCTTATCAATACCGTAAGAAAGAGCAGCAGCTGTTGGCTCGTTGATAATTCTCTTTACATCAAGACCAGCAATTCTACCAGCATCTTTAGTAGCCTGACGCTGTGCGTCTGTAAAGTAAGCAGGAACAGTAATAACAGCCTGTGTTACTGTTTCGCCAAGATAAGCCTCTGCGTCTGCCTTTAGCTTTGAAAGAATCATAGCTGAAATCTCCTGTGGAGAATAGCTCTTACCGTCTATATTTACTTTATAGTCTGTACCCATTTCTCTTTTAATAGATGCAACTGTTTTGTCTGGGTTTGTTACTGCCTGTCTTTTAGCAACCTGACCGATAAGTCTTTCACCTGTTTTTGAGAAAGCCACAACAGAAGGAGTTGTTCTTGCACCCTCTGCATTTGCAATAACTACAGGCTCGCCACCTTCAATAACTGCTACACATGAGTTTGTTGTACCTAAATCAATACCAATTGTCTTTGCCATAATAAATTTCCTCCAATTATATCCTTTAATTATTGTTATTTTCTATATTTATTTATATAAACAAAAGGGATTATTTTATCCGCTTTTAATTACTGCATTTAATTAATTTTTTAATATTAATCACAATTTGCAACCTGAACCATTGCGTGTCTGATTATTTTGTCGCCACATTTATAACCCTTTTGGAAAACCTGAGCTATTATATTTTCGCCTAGTGAGTCATCTTCTAGCTTCATAACAGCGTTGTGAAGCTCTGGGTTAAACTCGTCGCCAACTTCTCCAAAGGTTTCTACATTTAGCTTTTCAAGAGAAGCCTTAAACTGATTGCAAATAAGCTCTAAACCCTTTTTATATTCATCAGGAGCATTTTCAACTGATTTAAGAGCCATATCTAAGCTATCGCCAATAGGTAGTAGCTCTTTTATTGCCTTTGCAGTAGCATCGCTGTAGATGTTAGCTTTGTCAGCTGTTGTTCTTCTGCGATAATTTTCATATTCTGCCGCAAGTCTTAGGTAAGCATCTGTTTTAGCCTTTAGCTCTTTTTCCAGCTTACTTTCAGCAGTTTCCTCTTGTTTTACTTCTTCTTCGGCTACGCTCTCGTTTACTTCAGTTTCTGCTGTTTCTTCTGCATTTACCTCTGCTTCTTGTTCCTTAGCCTTTTTATTCTCTTTCTTGCTCATTTTACCACCAATCCTTATGGTTGAATTTTTAAATTTATTCCAAAAGCTCTGTTATTAGCTTTCCACACATTTGAGAAATATAATCAGTGTATGCTATCACCGATGTATAATTCATTCTTATAGGACCTATAACTGCTAACGCACCGGCCTCTGTGCCCTGCACTGCATATCGTGAAACCACCATTGCAGTTGAATTAATGTCTGTAATATTAGATTCTGTACCAATATAGGTAGAAATTCTGTTATGCTTTTTAAGGAGTATTTCTTCTTGAGCTGGAATATCCTGCAAAAACTTGTAAATTCCCTTTAGCTGTTGAACATCAAATTCTCCTGTTTGTAAAAGATTTGAAAGTCCGTAGTTTACTATATTGATAACCCTTGCTTCTCTTGTAGCTTCCATAATTGACAGCAACGCTTGTGGCATTAATATCATTATATCCCCTAGTGCCACTGCAACAGTTTGTATAAAAGCAGGCGTTACACTGCTTAACCGTACTCCGCAAAGCATTTCGTTTAATGCTCGTTCAAATACTGCTAAAACCTCATCATCTACATTATAATCACACCTAAACAGCCTGTTTTTCACCATACCCTTAGATGTTATCATAACCATCATAGTAGTATGCTTACTTATTTGTAATATTCTTACACGCTGTACTGTGGTATCGTCTGTAGGTGGTGTAGTGCTAACTGCTACATATCCTGTAAGCTGAGAAAGTATTTCTGCACCCTTATTAAGAATATGCTCAGGGTCATCTGCTGAATTAATAAGAATGTCATCTATTGCTCTACGCTCTCGTGCAGATAGCTCTATAGGCTCAATTAAATGGTCAAGATAATATCTATAGCCTATTTGAGTAGGCACACGCCCTGCCGAGGTATGTGGCTGAATAAGATAGCCCATTTCTGAAAGGCTTGCCATTTCATTTCGCACTGTAGCAGATGATACTGAAAAATCAAGATAATCCAGCAACATTTTAGAACCTAACGGCTCACCGGTGGTAATATATTGTTTGATAATTGCATTAAGAATTTTGCTTTTTCTTACAGGCAATTCCATAAAACCACCTCTTGAGTTTTATTTTAGCACTCGTGTATTCAGAGTGCTAATGTAATTATACTGTACCACCAATTTTAGGTTTTGTCAAGGAAATGTTTGTAAACTAATTGTTAACCCTATTACAAGTAAACCTCCAAAATCAGACATAAAAATCTAATTTTGGAGGTTTGGTTCTTCGTGTAAAAATCGTTATAAATCTAATATTTTTGGCATTATAATAACAATTATTGCTTATTCTTATCGTATAAAATTCTTAATCCCTTTAGCAAAAGGTTGTTGTCGATTATAATTCCCTCTCTTTTACAATAAGGCATAATACTTGAAGCTAGTCCACCTGTTGCTATAACAGTAACAGTTTTACATAGCTCTTCTTCAATTCTGCTAACAACAGCATCTATCATAGCGGCATTACCGTAAACAGCACCGCTTTTCATACAATCTATAGTGTTTTTACCTATTATTTTATTTGTTTTAGGTGGCTCTAGGCTTATTTTAGGTAATTGAGATGTTCGAGAAGTTAAAGCCTCCTGAGAAATCATTATACCTGGAATAATCATACCGCCTAAGTAATTTTTGTTTTCATCTATAACAGATATAGTCGTAGCTGTACCTGTATCTATAATTACAGCAGGAAGCTTATAGTTGTTTATAGTTGCAACTGCATCTACAACTCTGTCGCTACCCATTGAAGCAGGGTTGTCAAGTGCTATATTAAGTCCTGTTTTCATTCCAGGCCCTACAACCATAGGCTCCATATCGGTTACCTGTTTTACTGCGGTTTTTATTACAGATGTAAGTGGTGGAACAACAGACGAAATTATACATCCGCTAAATTGCTCTCTGTTCAACTTATACATATCAAGCATACTGTTAATTTCAACTGCATATTGCCAACTGGTTCTGCTTATATCTGTTTTTATTCTAAATAGAGAACTCACCTTATTATCTTTATCAACACAACCCAGCACTATGTTGGTGTTACCTATATCTAATGCTAAAATCATAATATCAGTCCATTCTTTACAGTGTCTATCTTTATAATGTTATACTTATATTTTAATAATTCGATAAAATATGTCTACAGTTTAAACTACAACAAGTATAAATATTATACACTTTTTAATTATTGATTATCAAGTATTTTCCTTTACTTTAAGTAAATAATTGATATAATAAAATAAACAAATAAATCCGAAAGAGGTACTGTAAATGTTAAAGGATAAAAATGTACTTTTATGTATAACAGGTGGAATAGCCGCCTATAAAATGCCTAATCTTGCAAGTATGCTTGTAAAGCAGGGGTGCAATGTAAATGTTATAATGACAAAGGGTGCAGAGAATTTTATAACTGCAAAAACCTTTGAAGCATTAACAGGTAATCCTTGTATAACAGATACCTTTGAAAGAACATATCCTGTTGGAATACACCATATAAATCTTGCACAACAAGCTGACTATGTAATGGTATCTCCTGCAACAGCGGATATTATCGGAAAAATTGCAAATGGTATAGCAGATGATATGGTAAGCACAACCTTGCTTGCCTGTAAATGTCCTGTTGCAATAGCACCATCTATGAATGTTAATATGTATGAAAATCCTATTGTGCAAAATAATATAGAAACCCTGAAGAAATATGGCTATATTATAATAGAGCCAGCCACAGGCTATATGGCGTGTAAAGCCACAGGTAAAGGTAAAATGCCTGAGCCTGCACAGCTGTATGCCTATATAGAAAAAGCCTTGGCATATCCTGATGATTTAGCTGGGGTAAATGTTTTGGTAACAGCTGGTGCTACAAAGGAAGCTATAGACCCCGTGCGATTTATCTCTAACCACTCAACAGGTAAAATGGGCTATGCAATAGCCAAGGTTGCTATGTTGCGTGGTGCAAATGTAACATTGGTAACGGGTCAAACAGCTTTAGAGGATATTCCTTTCGTAAACACCATAAAAATCACAAGTGCACAGGATATGTATAATGCTGTATTAGACAATTTTGAGCAGGCAGACATAACAATAAAAGCTGCGGCGGTTGCAGATTATACACCTGTTACCGTTGCTGAAAACAAAATAAAGAAAACTGACGGCGATGCCAATATACCTTTAAAACGCACCAAGGATATTTTAAAGGAGCTTGGAAGTAAAAAACGAGATAATCAGTTTGTATGTGGATTTAGTATGGAAACTGAAAATATGCTTGAAAATTCACAAAAAAAGCTTGTTAACAAAAATATAGATATGATAGTAGCTAACAATCTTAAAACTCAAGGTGCAGGCTTTGGAACCGATACTAATGTTATAACACTTATTACACAAAACTCAATTGTAGAGTTACCTGTAATGAGCAAGGAAGAATGTGCCGATAAAATATTAAATACAATTACAGAAATAAAAAAACAAAAATAATTTTCTTATAATGACAGAGGATTATAATGAAAAATGAGAATATATATTTAACGGAATTTAATCAACAAAAATTAAAAGAATATCTTAATACGATACAATTGGGCAGAAATTTTGTTTATATCGAGAGCGTAGACTCCACCAATACACAAGCAAAGCTTCTTGCACAACAAGGGGCAACCAACGGAACGGTAGTTCTTGCTGAGCACCAAACTAATGGCAAAGGCAGATTAGGCAGACAGTGGTGTTCACCAAAAGGAGCAGGATTGTGGTTTAGTATTTTATTAAGACCACAAATATCACCAATGCAAATATCAGGTATTACTCTTGTTACAGGCTTGGCTGTTTGCAAGGCTATAAGAAAATACACTAAGCTTAATGCCCTTATAAAATGGCCTAACGATGTAATTATCGGCAACAAAAAGCTTTGCGGTATTCTTACTGAAATGTCTGCAAAAACAGATAAAATCGACTATGTAGTTGTTGGCGTGGGAATAAATGTAAATACACTGGAATTTGATGAGGAAATTGCACAGAAAGCAACATCATTAAAAAAAGAAACAGGAAAGACTATAAATAGAGAAGAATTTTTAACTGTTGTATTAGGTGAAATTGAGGAATGTATAAGCTTGTACCTGTCAAACCCTAACAATGGTATTTCTAAAGAGTATATACAGCTATGTGCAACCTTAGGTAGACAGGTTACCGTGAGCAGAGGCAATAATAATATTCAAGGTAAAGCTGTAACTGTAACAAGTAGTGGGGATTTAGTTGTAGAAACAAACGAGGGTAAGCCAATATTGGTAAATTCAGGCGAAGTAATAGTACAAGGGATATATTAATAAAACCAGAAAAGGAGAGTGCATTTTTATCGCACTCTCCTTTTAAATTTAAGAATTACTAATTACCAAAGCAAAAACAATACAAACTATAATGCCAAACATTACGCCTAACCCTACAAGCATATATTTAAGCATACGGTCGTATTCATCAATTTTTTTCTGATTTTCTTTAAGCTGTTCTTCTGTTAGCTTTTTGTCTTTGTTTTGATTATGTAGGTTGTTGTTTGTGTTTTCTGTTGACATAGCAAAATTACTGCATCATCATATGAGCTCTTAACACAGCAACAGGGTGAGATTGTAAGAAGACTCTACCAGGACCTGTAATAACTGTATTAAATAAACCTTCGCCACCAAATAGCATATTTTTAAAGCCTTTTACTGTTTGAACTTCCATTCTACAGGTTGCGTCCATAGCAGCAAGATAACCTGTATCTACAACAATTTGCTGACCAGGAGCAAGGTTGTATTGCTTGCAGTAACCGTCAATTTCAACAAAAGCCATACCACTACCTGATAGCTTCTGCATAATAAGGCCCTCACCGCCAAACACACCTGAGCTTACTTTCTTTGTGAAGAATACAGAAAGCTCTACACCAGGAGTACAAGCCAAAAAGCCAGTTTTTTGAACAACAATTGGCTCTTTTGGGTTAATTTCAAAAGGGATAATAGAACCAGGTAAAGAAGAACCTACAGTGATAAAACCAGAACCACCAACAGCGGTGTATTTATTAAGGAATGCAGACTCACCTGTAAACATTCTGCCTACAGCTTTACCAAAACTACCGGCAGCTGTATCCATTTGCATATTTGGTGACATCCATATCATACCACCACCCTGTGTGATAACAGACTCTCCGTTTTCAAGATTCATTTCTAATATAGGCAAAGAACCGCCTTCGATGTTATACCTCATTATTTTTACCTCCGTAAAATATAGTATGTTGATTTGTGTAAAATTATACCATATTTTGCTGTATGTTGCAATGAAATAGCGTTTTGTTTAAAATAAATTAACAGATATCAATGCCTATCTAGCTCGTCAAACCATTGTGCAATAATATATTTATTTTGATTAGTTTTTGAAAGCTCAATTGCCCTTTCAACAGCAACTGTTGCATTAGGATAAATAGTTGGGTTTAATGCTGAATTAAAACTTGCATCATCGGAGATTTCGTGTGTGACTAAATATTTATTCCAAGAGTGAATAAAGTATTCTTTTGGTTCATCGCAAATAATTACATATCCATTTTCCTTATATCTACCTTTTGCTTTTTGTCCATCTTCAAAATTTTCGTTTTGGTAAATGATAGTTCCATTTTTTACAACTGCATAGCGTTTATAGACAACCAATACCCATCTTTCAGGAAAAGCTTTCCACATATCAACACTTCTAATCTCTTCATAGGTGCATAAATATGTATATTTGAATGATCTGAAAAAATAATTTCTATCACTAGGCTCAAAAATATTTATTTTAGTTTCAGGAAAATCATAAAACTCCATTATATGTTGCCTCCCTTTCCGTAAAATTGTGTAAAAGCTCCTGCAAACAGAAAGTTCGCAGGAGCTATATAAAACTATATAATCAATTTAAATCAACAAGGAATTAAGCCTTAGGACCAGCCTTTACAACTTCCTCTGACATATGAGTATACTTCTTGAAGTTCTCAACAAAAGACTCAGCAAGCTTCTTAGCTGTTGCCTCGTAAGCAGCCTTATCTTCCCATGTGTTAGCAGGAACCATTAGCTCATCTGGTACACCTGGGCAAGTTGTTGGAACAGATACGCCGAAGAATGGATCCTCAACGAACTCGCTCTTTAGTAGCTCACCGTTAAGAGCAGCTGTAACCATTGCACGAGTATAAGCAAGCTTTGTTCTCTTACCTGTACCGTTCCAGCCTGTGTTTACTAGGTAAACAGAAGCACCAGCCTTTTCTACCTTCTCAGCTAGCATAGCAGCGTAGATTGATGGATCTAGTGGTAGGAATGGCTCACCAAAGCATGTTGAGAATGTTGGAACTGGCTCCTTAACGCCGATCTCTGTACCAGCTAGCTTTGATGTAAAGCCAGATACAAAGTAGTACATAGCCTGATTCTTGTCTAGCTTTGAGATTGGAGGTAGAACACCGTAAGCATCAGCTGTTAGGAAGATAACAGTCTTTGGAACGCTTGTTGACATACCTGAAAGCTCAGCATTTGGAATGTACTCTACTGGGTAACCAACACGGCTGTTTACAGCTAGAGAATCATCATCAAAGTCAAACTCTCTTGTGTATGGATCCATTACAACGTTCTCTACTAGAGAACCGAACTTAATAGCGTTGTAGAT